>JACCRA010000784.1 GCA_013813825.1 Pyrinomonadaceae bacterium
CTCGCGCGCTCCGTCGTTTCTTCATTCGCCGCGCGCCGTCTGCTCGGTGGCCGGCGATTGGTGCGGCGGTGCGCCAAACTCCGCCACCGCCGGCTCGACCATCTTTTCCTCCGCTGGTGGCAACAGCGAGATCAACTCGGCCAGCGCCCCGTGCAGGCTAATGGCTTGCTCGCGCGTCAAGAGCAGCGTCGGCGCACGCTCGCCCTGCCCTTCGACGGCAAGCGCCAGCAGGTCGCCCCCGAAGACGCACAGACTCACCACCCCATCACCTTCGTGCCGCCCCGCCGCAATCTCGATTTCTCGATCCGGACTATTCATCAAAAACACTCCCCTCGGAAAAACCCTATATGTGGAGAGATCGTGTGAGGTAAGCCTAACACATGACAAGTGATGAGTAACGGGCGCCGAATGGATGCCCTCATTTCATCATGCGAATCGGTGTCGGACGGCGCGCGGCAGGGCCTGCACGATCACTCTTGATCGATCATTGCCCACTCTTTTGGCTCCTCCACCCGCGCACGACTTCGGCTACGTCGCGCTTCTCTCCGTCAACTTCGTAATTCAAGCGCCGCATCTCCGCGGTCGAGAGCGCGCCGGACAGTTTGTTAAGGATAGGGCTGAGGGCGTTCGAGCGTTCGAGCGCATCGCGGCGCGTGAGGATAACGGCTTCGTAGGGCGGGAAGTAGCGGCGGTCGTCCGTAAGTTGGACGAGATCGAGCGCGGCGATCAGTCCGTCGGTTGAGTTGCCGGCGATGATGTCCACTTGACCTTCGGCCAGCGCGCGATAAGTGAGCGCCAAGTCCATCTCGCGGGGCGCGGCGGCGAAGCTGAGAGCGTAGGCGCGTGTGAAGCCCTCGTAACCGTCGGCCCGCGACATAAAATCCTGACCGAAGCCGGCGCGCCAGCCGCGCGCGTGCGGCACGGCGTCGGAGATTATGCGGAGCTGGAGCCGGCGCGCGTCGTCGCCGCGCACGAGAATCGCGAAGTCGTTGCTAAAACCGAGCGGCGCGCCCACCTCGACGCCGAACTGCTCCGCGTACTCGCGCCGCACCTGTTCAAACACTTGGCGCGGATCGGTGATGGGCTGGCGCTTGAGGATCGCTGTCAACGCCGTGCCGGTATATTCGGGATAGGCGTCGATCTGCCCGGCGATGAGCGCCTCGTGGCAGAGGTTGCCGCCCAACTCGAAACGACGCTCGACGCTGAGTCCCGCCGCTTCGCACTCTTGCGCGACGATCTCGGCGAGGATCACACTCTCGGTAAAATCCTTCGAGCCGATGCGAATCAAAGCGCCCGGCGTGCCACCACCGCCCCCGTCCGACAAATTCATGATTCGCCACGCGGCGAATGCACCGCCCATCACGAGCGCCACACCAATCATCGCCCACGCGAGCCGGCGGACGAAGCGCGCCCTTTCACTCGAACGACGCGCGCCGCCCCGTGCCCGCGCGTCGAAGCGCGCTTCCAGTAGTCCGATCAGCCAGTCAGCCGCCAGCGCCATGAGCGCGGCCGGGACCGCGCCCGCGAGGATCAAGGCGTTGTCGTTTTGCCGTAAGCCCCGGAAGATGTAAGCGCCGAGTCCACCCGCGCCGACGGCCGCCGCAATCGTCGCCACGCCAATTGAGATCACCGCCGCCACGCGCACGCCCGCGAGGATCACGCCCGATGCCAGCGGTAACTCCACTTGCCACAGCACCTGTCGCCGGGTCATGCCCATCGCCTCGGCCGCCTCACGGACATTGCTATCCACGCCCTCGATTCCCGTCACGGTGTTGCGGACGATGGGCAGCAAGGCGTAGAGCGCGAGCGCGACGACGGCCGTGCGTGCGCCGATACCGCCGACGAACGGCAGCGGGATCAGGAAGCCGAAGAGCGCGAGGCTCGGCACGGTCTGTAACACTCCCGCGAGGGCGAGCACCGGGCGTTTCAACCACGCGCGCCGCACGACGGCGACGCCCGCCGGCAGACCGACGGCGATGGCCGCGCCGACCGCGATGACAACCAGCACGAGATGCTCGCCCGCGTGCGCCAGCACCTCACGCCAGTGGCGCGCGATGAAATGAAGAAAGCTCATGTCGTTAAGAGCGACGAACTACAGGTAAGCGTTCAGCCATCAGCGATCAGCCAGTTACCTGCGGTGTGGCTCGTTCAGCTTCGTGCCTCGGGTCTGGGGCGCGCCGCGCGCGAGTTATGGTGTTTTCGCTGAAAGCTGAAAGCTGACGGCTGAACGCTTGCAACTACAGCCTGATCGTCTCAAGGTAAGCGCGAGCCAGCGGCTCGTCAGCATTGACGAACTCATCAGGCGCGGCCAGCAGCGCGATTCGTCCGGCGTCCATCAGCGCGATGCGCGTGGCGAGCAGCAGCGCCTCGCGCACGTCGTGCGTCACGAAGACGGTAGTTTTGCTTAAACTTTGGCTGAGACTTTTGAATTCTCTTTGCAACGCCGCGCGCGTCAGCGGATCGAGCGCGCCGAACGGCTCATCGAGTAACAAGAGCGGTGGATCGCCCGCGAGCGCCCGCGCCACGCCGACCCGTTGCCGCTGTCCGCCCGACAACTCGCGCGGGAACCGTTGGCTGAAAGTTTCCGCATTCAAGCCGACCAGTCGCAGCATCTCCCGCGTCCGTTCGCCCACGCGCTCCGCCGGCCAACCTTCGAGCGTGGGGACCAATGCCACGTTGCGCCCGACCGTGAAATGCGGGAACAGCCCCGCCTCCTGAATCACATATCCCGTCCGTCGCCGCAACTGTATCTGGTCCCATTCACTGGTGGTTTTGCCTTCGACCCATACCTCGCCGCTCGTCGGCAACAGCAGCCGGTTGATCAAACGCAGCGTCGTCGTCTTCCCGCACCCCGACTCGCCGAGCAGCACGAGCGTCTCCCCGCGATAAATTTCGAGATCGAGATGGTCAATAATCGGTGAGGCCGCGCCGGGCGGCGCATAGGTGACGCCACGGAATTCGACGGCCGGAGCAGCGGACGGTGTGGCCGGCGCTTGAACGCTCATTGGTACTTTCTCTTTGACGGTCAACCCGCTCCGACTTCTGGCTCCGCGTCATCCGTCTCCATTGTTTCGTCAGGAAATTCTTCGTCGGGAAATTCGACGCGGTCGTACACGTCGGCCAGACGCAATGTGCAATCAATCGGGGCGATGTAAAGGCTGCCTTCCAGTCCCACGGCCGAGGTCAAGACCCAACGCTGAAGTTCGTCTTGATATTGATAATGGTCGATGAACGGCAACTCTTGCGCGATC
>JACCRA010000786.1 GCA_013813825.1 Pyrinomonadaceae bacterium
CAGACTTAGCGGATCGACGGTCGTGCGAAGCACGAGATTCATGCGCCCCGCGATCCTCGGCAATACTTCGGCGGAGGCTTGGTTGAACGGCAGATAGAGTTGTGACTTGATACGTTCGTCGGCGTCTAAACCGAAGTGTTTGACGTGCGCGACGACGCCGACGATCTCCGCGCTCGGATTGTCGCCTTCGCCTGCGATGCGCTGCCCAATCGGGTCTTCGTCGGGGAACTGCTGGCGCGCGAAGGCTTCGTCAATCACGGCGACGTGGGGACTGCGCTGCGTGTCCTGCGCGGTGAAGAATCTGCCTTTGACGAGGCGGATGCCCATCGCCTTCAGGTAGCCCGGACTCGTCACATAGAACATCGTCTGCGGTTGCTTGCCGGGTTCAGGCTGCGGTCGTCCTTCGATGGCAAATGAGGTATCACTCGCGCCGGTGAGCGGCAGCCCGTTCGAGTATGCAGCCGCTTCGACGCCGGGCAATGCCGCGATGCGCTCGTTCACTTCGTTGAAGAAGTTGAGCACCTTGCCGCTTTCGTTCTTTTCCGCTCTGACCGAGAGTTGCATCGTCAGCAAATTCCGCGCGTTGAAGCCGGGGTCGGTGTTGAGGATGTTCAGGAAACTCTTGATGAGCAGACCCGCGCCAACGAGCAGCACGAGCGACAATGCGACTTCTGAGATGACGAGCAAGCTCCGCACCAATCCGCCTCGCTTGCCTCCTGTCGAACCGCGCCCGCCCTCTTTGAGCGTTTCGTTCATATCCGTCTTCGACGCTCCGAGCGCCGGAGCGAGTCCGAAAATAACGCCGGTGACGAGCGAGACGAGCAGTGTGAACAACAGCACGCTCGAATCTAGTTTGACCTCCGCCGTCGTCGGCAAACTATCGGCACTCGCGGCGCGCAGCGCGTCAATTCCCCACACCGCCAAGAGCAAACCGACAACGCCGCCCAAGAGCGAGAGCAGCACGCTCTCAGTTAGCAATTGGCGGACGATGCGCCAACGACCCGCGCCGAGCGCGGTGCGGATTGCCACCTCCTTCCGCCGCGACGCGGCGCGTGCGAGCAGCAAGTTGGCGACGTTGGCACACGCGATGGCAAGGACAAAGCCGACCGCGCCGAGCAAAACGAGCAGCGAAGTCCGCACGTCGTCAACGAAAAATTCGTGCAGCGGTGTGAGCGTCGCGCTGTTGCCCTGCATTCCGTACTGCGCTGAAATGCGCTCCGCGATACCGATGATCTCGGCGCGCGCCGCCTCGATTGTGACGCCCGGTTTCAAACGCGCAATCGCGTAGATGCCGGGATGGCTGCCGCGTTCCATCATCTGATCTGCGCGCAAGCCGATGGGCACGAACACGTCGGTCGGCGTCCCGAACCGATAACTTTCCGGCAGCACGCCGATGACCGTGTAGATATCGCCGCTGAGCGTCAATTGCTTGCCAACGATACCAGCCTCCGAGCCGAAGCGACGCTGCCACAGACCGTCGCTGATGAGGCAAGCGCGATTGGCTCCGGGTCGATCTTCATCGGCTATGAAGTTGCGACCAAGCGCCGGCTTGACGCCGAGCAGATCGAAGAAGCTCGCCGACACGGCTCTGCCTGACAGACGCTCCGGCTCGCCCGCGCCGACGAGATTAAGGCTGCGAAACTGCATCGCCGCGATGCCTGAAAACACCGTGCTTTGCTCGCGCCAATCAAGGAAGTTCGGATACGAGATGGACATCTGCGGCACTTGCGGGCTGTCTTCCGAAAGCCGCACGAGCCGGTCCGGTTCGGAGTATGGTAGCGGGCGCAGGAGCGTCGCGTTGACCACGCTGAAGATCGCGGTATTGACGCCGATGCCGAGCGCCAATACGACGACGATCACCGCCGTCACGTTCCAACTCTTCCACAGCATTCGCAGAGCGAACCGTATGTCTTGCCACAAAGTAGTCATCATTCACACCTCAAGAGCGGGTCTCAGGTATCGGGTGTCAGGTGTCGGGAAAAACCAAAGACAACCGCTCTTTCTACCGACACCCGACACCCGGCACCTGACACCTTCATTCATATCTGAGCGCGATCATCGGATCGACTCTCGACGCGCGACGCGCCGGGATGAAACTCGCCGCCAGCGCGATCAGTGTCAGGAACACGGCGATACCGGCGAAAGTTAAAGGATCGCTCGTGCTGACACCGTAGAGAAAACTCGCGAGCAGGCGCGTGACGGCGAGAGCTACTCCCAAGCCGAGCAGGACGCCGACGGCGACGAGCGCCATGCCTTCACGCAGGACGAGTCCCAACACGTCACCTCCCCGCGCGCCGAGCGCCATCCGAATACCGATCTCGCGTGTCCGCCGCGCGACCGAATAAGACATCACACCGTAGAGACCGACCGCAGCCAGTAAGAGCGCCAGCAAACCGAAGACGCCGAGCAGCAATGCGCCCATGCGGGCCGGGAATAACGAGTTGTTGAGCAGTTCGGTCATCGGCCTGATGTTTGTGACGGGTAAGTTCTTCTCAATTGTTTGCACTTCGTGGCGCACCCCGGCGGCGAAGTTCGACGGGTCGCCGCCCGTGCGAATCAATAAAGTCATCCCGGTCTCGTGACGTTGCAGGATGCTTTGATAAACCATTGGCGCGGACGTTTCGCCGAGCGTGACGTACTTACCGTCGCGGGCCAGGCCGACAACTTCCAGCCACGGCCCTTCCGCGCCGCGCAAGCTGAGTCGTTTGCCGAGAGGGTCTTGATCGGGGAAATAACGTCTGGCGAAAGTTTCGTTGATGATGATGACACCCGGCGCGCCTTCGCGGTCTTGGGCGGTGAAATCGCGCCCGCGCAACAGAGGGATGCTCATCGTTTCGAAGTATTTCAGCGCGACGGGGCTGGCGAGTGTAATGTTGCCTCCCGTGTCGGGATTTCCGCTTGTGCTTTCGCTGCCGCCCGCACGGTCGGGTCCCTCGCGGCCTTCAATGAGCACAGTACTCTGGCGACTCGCGCCGCTGAGCGGCGGCGTGCGTGAGAGCGTCGCGGACTGCACGCCCGGTATCGCCTCGACACGCTCGATCACCCCCCGGTAAAACTCTTGCCCCTGCGCTTTCGTGTAGCGCAGCAGGTGAATGTTAAGCGGCATCGACAGAATATTCTCCGGACTGAATCCCGGATCAATGCGTTGCGCTTGACTGAGGCTGCGCAAGAATAATCCCGCGCTAATCAGCAACACGAGCGACAGCGCCACCTGTGCGACGACCAAAAGGTTACGCAGGTTAAAGCCACGAAAGCCCGAAGAGCTTCTGCCCGGCAACGCCACCGTCTCGTCTTTGAGCGCGTGGACGAGGTCGGGATTTGAAGCTTGCAGTGCCGGCGCAATGCCGAAGATGATGCCGGTCAATACTGAGAGCAGCAGCGTGAAACCCAGCACCTTTGCGTCGAGGCTGAAATCAAAGGCGACGGGAAAGAAGTTGCCCGGCGGCGAGTATGACTGCAAGGCATCAACGAGCCACACGGCAAGCAGCAGGCCGCCCGCGCCGCCCACCAATGACAAGAACACGCTTTCCGTCAGCAGTTGACGAATCAAGCGCCAACGGCTCGCTCCCAACGCGAGACGAATGCTGATCTCTTTGCGTCTGGCGGAGGCCCGCGCGAGCAGCAGGTTCGCCACGTTCGCGCACGCGATCAGCAGCACTAATCCGACCACCGCCGACATCAACCCGGCAACGGAGAGCAAGGTGCCACGCTGATCCGGATCGCCTTTCGTGACCGGAAAGAGCGTCGCGGATTCCCCCCTATTCGTGTCCGGGTAAGCGTCTGCCAATTGCTTCGCCAGCACCTTCATTTCGGACTGCGCCTGCTCGAAGCTGACACCGGGTTTGAGGCGACCGATCATGTTCAGCCACCCGTTTCGTCGCACGGAGAGCAAGTCCGGACTCATTTCGCCGGAATATCCGCTACGCGGCGGCCGCACCACCGCCTGCATCATCATCGGCACGTAGATGTCGGTCGTCTGGCCCGCCTCAGCACCGTCGAACCCGGCGGGCGCAACGCCCACAATGTTGAAAGTCTGCCCGTTCAAAAGCAGTTGTTTGCCGATGACGTTCGCGTCACCCGCGAAGCGTTTCCGCCACAACCCGTGACTGATGATGACGACCGGATGCGCTCCCGGCGTTTGATCTTCCTCTGGCGAAAATGTCCGTCCCGCGCTGGCACGCACGCCCAGCACGTCAAAATAATTACCGGAGACAATCAATCCGGAAATCTGCTCCGCCCCCTCGTTGTTATTCAGGCTCACGGTAATACCGGAATAAGCAGTCAGTTCGCTGAAGACTTTGTTTCTGTTGCGGTAGTCCACGTAATCCGGGTAAGGAGCGACGCTGTACGGCGCGGCCTGCGTGCTGCTGAAAACAAACACCAGTCGTTCCGGCTCGGTGATGGGCAACGCCCTC
The DNA here is from genome assembly GCA_013813825.1 of Pyrinomonadaceae bacterium. Classification (GTDB taxonomy): domain Bacteria; phylum Acidobacteriota; class Blastocatellia; order Pyrinomonadales; family Pyrinomonadaceae; genus JACCRA01. The sequence continues at coordinate 4,416 of JACCRA010000786.1, forward strand.
AGCAGCACAGCATTGACGAAACTAAAGATCGCGGTGTTCGCACCAATGCCGAGCGCCAGCGAGAGGACAGCGACGATGGTAAAGCCCGGAGTCTTCCACAACATCCGCGCCGCATAGCGCAAGTCTTGCCAGATTGTTTTCATCGCTCACACCTCAATTCAGCGCTCAGTGTTCGGTGGTCAATGGTCAGACAAGATAGTTCTTAACTAACCACCACTCCATCACTTCTCATCGTTTTTCACAGCGGCAGGAATGTCGAACTTGACATCCGCGACGGGTACGTTGTGCTTAACTTCTATGAAGTTGCGCGTTGTCCCGAAGTGATTGTCGTCTAAAGATGACACCCGGATGGTGAACGCCAGCCTGACCCCGTCCACTTCCCGGTAATCTTCAAAGTCCGTCTGCTCCGGATTTTTGCCGAGGACGGTCTTGGTGAAGACAATCCGACGCAGGAGCAGCCCGGATTGCGCGTCGAAAAACAGTTTCTCGGCTTTGTTGTCCACAGACTGGGCTTCGATCACGTAGGCTTCGCGATTGCCAATTCTTTCCGTGCCGCTGACGCTCACTTGTGAATACTGGTCCCTGAGTTTGAGGTCTTTGAA
>JACCRA010000806.1 GCA_013813825.1 Pyrinomonadaceae bacterium
GCGGTAGGCGGGCGCGGCTGGCACAATTTCAAGCGGAAGCGAGACGCAAAATCGAGTGGTTCAGAGGCCGCGAGATCAAAATAGACAACGGCGAAATGTTTACCATCTTCGACGGGCCGGCGCGCGCTCTTCGTTGCGCGTGCCGGCTGACAGAGACGGCGCATCGCCACGGTTTCACGGTCAGGGCGGGGCTGCACACGGGCGAGTGCGATGTGAGGAAGGAAGGCGTCTCTGGCGTCGCGGTCTCCGTCGCCGCGCACGTGATGGAACGCGCGAGGCCGGGCGAGGTGTTGTCGTCGAGCACCGTCAAAGACCTCGTGGCCGGATCAGGAATTCAATTTTCGGATTGCGGAGATCAAACGATTGAAGGTCTCCCCGGCAAGTTGGGTTTATGCCGCGTGGAGCAAGGCACGTGCACGTGATGCGCGGGCGCGAGCGCGCGGCCGAGGCTCAAGCCCGCGCGTCTTCGCTGCTCGGTACAGTTCGCGCCATGGCGGACATTAACGCCGCGTAGATTAGCAGCGACGCCAGTAATTCGGCCGTGATGATCAGCATCGTCACCTGCGGCCCCATTGACGCAAAGAGCTGGCCGATCAACCACGGTAGCGACATTGCACCGGCACTGGCTCCCACCAGAAACCAAGCTGTCACTCGCCCGCTCAGTGACAAGCGACTCGCCGCCAGCGCCAACATCGTCGGGAAGACCGAAGCCATAAAGAATCCGGTGCCCACCGTCCCCAGCCACAGCGCAATGAGAGAGTTGGGCAGCAGCAGAATGAGACCGGCGCTGCCCACGCAGCCCATCAGATCGCCGAGCAGGAGCGCGCGCGGTTGGACGCGCGTGGAGAGAAAAATCGCGAGCAACCGGCCCGCCGTGAACGCGCCCCAGAAAGCCGCATTCAAATAAGCCGCGATAGTCTCCCCGCTCAGCCCGGAGGCCAGCGCATAAGTCAGTATCCAGCCGCTAAAGCTGGCCTCCGCGCCGACGTAGAAAAAAAAGAAAGACGCGAACAACGCCAGCAGCCAATAATTAACGGGCGTTGTCGTCTGTCCGACAGGAGCAACGGGCGCGACCGGGCTAGGCAATCGGCGGTTCCAGAAGATCGCCGGCAGCAGCGAAAAGGACAAGGCCCAGTAAGCCCAAGTCAGAGCGCCGCCACGCAACACGGCCTGCGCGACGATTACCGGCGACAGAAAAGCGCCAACCCCGAAGAAGAAATGCAGGCCGTTCATCAAAGGCCCGATCCGCTGGCGATGCGCCGCCCACACCAACAACGTATTGCCGCCCACGTCGAGCGCGCCTTCCGCCACGCCCAACACCAACATCACGAGCGCCAAGAGCCACAGCATCCGGATCAGTGGGACGAGCGCCAGCGTCGAGGCCATCGCACATAACATGGCGATCATCACGGGCTGTCCCGGCAGACGGTCGTACCAGCGCCCACCGAGCGCGGAGCCAAGCAGATGACCGAGCGAGCGGGCCGTGAACAGCACGCTAATTTGACCGATGGAGGCGTGAGTCTGTGAGGCCAAGCCGGGTAGCGTGGGGCCGAGCGAAGCGGTAGTTAGCCCCAGCGCCGTAAAGGCGGCGTAGTAGCCGATTGTTTGGTAAGTTGCCGGCCTGCCGGCGGGTGGTGCGGAGTCAGTTGATGGAGTTGTGGGAGTTGAACTCACGGGCGACTCTTAACGGTCAGGCTCACACGGCACACTCGCTCACCTGCTCTGAAATTGCCCCAGCTCAATTTCCGTCGCTCAGCCTTGTCCGACAATCCTGACACTTAGTCAGCGCTCATTGCTCCCGTCTCCGGCACGCTGTGTCTGAGTCGGTTTGGATACAGTGGAAATTTCGCGGCGAGTTCGCCAACGGATTGTTTGACCTTCGCTCGCACATCTTCTGATTCTGGCTCGTGCAGCACGGCGGCAATGAGGTGGGCGACTTGGCGCATTTCCCCTTCGCCCATGCCGCGCGTGGTTAAAGCTGGCGTCCCCAAGCGGATGCCGGAAGCAACGAAAGGCGAGTTGGTATCAAACGGGATAGTGTTTTTGTTGACGGTGATGTTCGCGGCTTCGAGCGCCTTCTCGGCGACTTTGCCGGTGACGCCCTGACCGCCCATAAAGACATCGACGAGCACCAGATGAGTGTCCGTCCCGCCGGAGACGAGGCGGAAGCCTTGCGCCTGCAATTCGGCGGCGAGCGCCTGCGCGTTCCGCAGAATCTGCCCTTGATATTCTCTGAAATCTTCTCGCAACGCCTCGCCGAAAGCGACCGCTTTGGCCGCGATGATGTGGACCAGCGGCCCGCCCTGCACGCCGGGGAACACTTTCTTATCGATCTCTTTCGCGTCCGCCTCGCGACATAGAATCAGCCCGCCGCGCGGGCCGCGTAGAGTTTTGTGCGTGGTCGTCGTCACAAAATCGGCGTGCGGCACGGGCGACGGGTGTAAGCCCGCCGCGACGAGTCCGGCGATGTGCGCGATGTCGGCCATCACACGCGCGCCGACGCCCCGCGCGATCTCGCCGATGCGCTCAAAGTTTATGACTCGCGGGTAAGCAGAAGCGCCGCAGACGATCATTTGCGGGCGGTGTTCTTCGGCACGACGCTGCAAATCGTCGTAGTCGATCTGCTCGGTTTCCGGCGACACGCCGTAATCGGCGACTTGGTAACTGATCCCTGAAAAGTTCATCGGATGGCCGTGAGTCAGATGGCCGCCGTGCGAGAGGTTCATGCCGAGGATCGTAGCGCCGTACTTGATGGCCGCGAGATAGACGGCCATGTTGGCCTGCGCGCCACTGTGCGGCTGGACGTTGGCGTGTTCGGCCCCGAACAATTCTTTCGCGCGGTCTATCGCCGCCTGCTCGACCACGTCCGAGAACTCGCAGCCGCCGTAGTAACGCTTTTTCGGGTAGCCTTCAGCGTACTTGTTCGTAAAGACCGAACCCATCGCTTCAAGCACGGCCTCGCTCACGAAATTCTCGGAAGCGATCAACTCCAAGCCTTCGGACTGGCGGCGGACTTCGTCATCAATCGCGCCGCTGATCACCGGATCAACCTCGGCGAGCGGCTGGTTACGTCGGTCTCTCATCTCGTCTCCTCATTTTTAGGCGCGGTCTCATCCACGGTCTGGCGATTCGGCTGGCCGAAGCAAGTGCGGATGTTACCCGACGCTGTGAGGCCGCGCAATTTACAGCGCCGGAGGCGCGAAAGCTCAGAGCTTACAGCGTAAGCTGCGGGTACGAGTTAAACAATGCGAACCGGCTCCAGCAGGGGTGAAAGAAATTCGAGTGCAATCATCTTTCGTCAGGCTGAAGCTTCACTATCTTTCTGAACCTGACTCCACAGCTTTCACTTCTCGCGTTTCCGCTTGATGTTTGTAGTCCCTAAAAGCCTTCGTCAACTGCTGCATCTCCGCTTCGGGAAATTCGCGTCGCCAGTTGCCCGCAAAATCGTCCACCTCAATGTCGCGGTGCATCTCGCGCAACGCCTTCCAGAACGCGCCGCAAACTTCCAGCTTCGTGCCTTGCACCGCAAAGACTTCCTGACTGGTTCTCCGGCTCCGGCGATGATTCAAGTAATGCACGACATTGAGGCGGGCAGTATCAGCTTCGGCCGCGAGAATAAAATCCAATTCATCCGGCTCGCAGTTCCACTTTACGATCTGCTGCGCGTCGCTCTCCAACAACTCGCCCAGAGCGACAATCAGATCGCGCAACGAGTCGTAAGGTTTGTGCGCGACGGCGGCGACGAGCTCCCGCCCGCCCGCCGCGCGCAAACCGACGGACATGTAACCGCTCTGTGGACTGTTGAAACTGACGCGTAATTTTTGGCTCATCTTGATGTTTTCGATAGCGTGTGACACAGCGACCAGATTCATTTTTAACATAGAGAACGCCAACGACACAGAGGCGACAGAGCTTCAGCGCTGACACTCTCAAATTTCTATTGGCGCTCTCAAATCTGAAATTTGAGAGCGCGGCTTTGGCCCAGGCGTTTTCGAGTCGGACCATCGTTTGTCGCCACCCGTTTCATTCGGACGTTGCGCCACGCCCCGCGACTGGGTGAGAATGGCGGCTTGCTCGTCAGGCACTTTTCAACTCTGTTAAGGAGACAACAAAACTCTCATGCGCTGGTCACAATTCTTCATCCCTACGCTGCGCGAAGTCCCGGCTGATGCCGAAGTCGTCTCGCACCGTCTGCTGTTGCGCGCCGGCATGGTGCGCCAACTCTCCGCCGGCATCTATTCGTATTTGCCGCTCGCGCAGCGCGTCATCCGTAAAATTCAACGCATCCTGCGCGAAGAGATGGAGTCAATCGGCGGCCAGGAGTTTTTCCTGCCGGCCTTGAACCCGCGCGAGATTTGGGAAGAGACCGGGCGCTGGGCCGTGATGGGCGACAACATGTTTCGCTTAAAGGATCGGAAGGGCGCGGACCTCTGCCTCGGCATGACGCACGAGGAAGTGTTTACCGGCATCGCGCGCCACGAACTGCGCTCGTACAAGCAACTGCCGCAGGTCTGGTATCAGATTCAGACCAAGTTTCGCGACGAAGCGCGCCCGAAGTCCGGCGTGCTGCGCGTCCGCCAGTTCATCATGAAAGACGCCTACTCGTTCGACGTGGACGCGGCGGGCTTGGATAAATCATTCAACGATCAGCGCGCCGCGTATCAACGCATCTTCGACCGCTGCGGTTTGAAATATGCAATCGTCGAAGCCTCGTCCGGCGCGATGGGCGGCTCGGCCTCGAACGAATTCATGGTCAAGACCGACGCCGGCGAAGATTCTATCGCGACGTGCGAGAGTTGCGGCTACGCGGCCAACCTTGAAAAAGCCACGTCCCGTTTAGCCGCGATCTCAGACGACACTATGCCGGGGACCAACGCTCCCGAAGAATTCCCGACGCCCGGCGTTCGCACGATTGAAGATTTGACCACGTTCCCCGGCGGCGCGGCGGCCAACCGCCAAATTAAAACGCTCGTTTTCATCGCGACCAATGAGGCGGGCGAGAATCAGCCGGTGCTCGCGCTCCTGCGCGGCGATCATCAACTGCATGAAACGAAGCTGGCCGACGCCGTCGGGGCTATCGCCGTCCGCGCCGCGCACCCGGAAGAGATTCGCGAATTGCTCGGCGCGAACGCGGGCAGCCTCGGCGGCGTCCGCGCGAAGGAGATCGCGCAGGCGTCTGGCCGCGAGCTTCGCATCGTCGCCGATCAGGCATTGCGGAATCGGCGCGGGATGACGACCGGCGCGAACAGAGACGAGCATCATTTGCGCGGCGTCGATGTCGAGCGCGACATCATGGTTGACAGTTGGGCTGATCTCCGCACCGTCGCGTCCGGCGAAAACTGCCCGAACTGCGAGGCTGGCACGCTCGCCGTCTTCAAGGCGCTTGAAGTCGGGCACATCTTCAAGTTGGGGACCAAGTATTCCGCCTCGATGGGCGCGCGGGTGCTCAATCAGGACGGCAAGGAAGTGCCCCTCGTGATGGGCAGCTTCGGCATCGGCGTCGAACGCATTATGGCCGCCGCCATCGAACTCCACCACGACGCCGACGGCATCATCTGGCCGCGCGCCATCGCGCCTTTCGATGTCGTCGTCACCGTCACCAACACCAAGCAACCGGAGATGGTCGCCACCGGCGAAAAGCTCTATCACAACTTGCGCCGCGCCGGTCTCGAAACTCTTCTCGACGACCGCGACGAACGCGCCGGTGTCAAATTCAAAGACGCGGATTTGATCGGCATTCCCTACCGTATCACCGTCGGCAAGAAGATCACCGACAACGCGGTGGAACTCTTCGACCGCGCGAAGAAAGAATCAATTGACGTAAATCTGGACGACATCATCGCTCGCGTGCAGTCCCTCGCGCTGGCGGGGCGATGACCGGAGAATCAAGAACATTATGCCGTCAAAGAAACTAACAGCGCCTGTCACTCATGTCCCGGTGCCAGTGGAATTTATCGAGCGCAAGATTTATCTGATCCGCGAGCAGAAAGTAATGCTCGATTTCGATTTGGCGGAGTTGTATCAGGTATCGACCAAAGTCTTGAATCAAGCCGTCAAACGCAACATTGACCGTTTCCCTGAGGACTTTATGTTCCAGTTATCGAAGGAAGAAGCGGACGCCGTCGGGAACCGGTCACAATTTGTGACCGGTTCCCAGAAGCATCGTGACCCGCGCCTGCGCCCCTACGCCTTCACCGAACAGGGCGTCGCCATGCTGTCGAGCGTGCTTCGTAGCGCCCGCGCCGTGCAGGTCAACATCGCGATCATGCGCGCCTTCGTGAAGCTGCGCGAGATGCTGCTCTCCAACGAAGACCTGAACCGGAAGCTGTCGGCGCTCGAACGAAAATTCGGCGAGCATGATGAAAACTTCAAAGTCGTCTTTGCCGCGCTGAGAAAGCTGATGTCCCCGCCGGACAAGCCCCGCCGGCGAATCGGCTTCAAAGCCGGCGGCGAGTAGGCAGCGGTCACAAATTGGCACCTCAAAAGAACGATACTGAGGACGACTGCCGAGCCAAATTGTGATCGACTTTCAGTTGGCGCACTCCCATGTTTTGCAGGTATTGACGCTTCCCCCTTCTGCATATATAGTGACGCACCTCAGCAGAATTCGCCGGCTGGCCTTGCAGAGAAGCCGCACTTGCCTCGCACGCTCTCTCCTGACCATCCTCCTAGTAAACACCTGCGCTAATGGTCTTTAAGTTTTCGATCCGGTAATTAAGCGGTCGGGCGGCCTTGCGCTTCCCGGACAGAAAAGGGA
>JACCRA010000045.1 GCA_013813825.1 Pyrinomonadaceae bacterium
CTCCATATTTGATTTCGATATTGATGTCTTTGACCGCCGTGAAAACGCCGAACCGTTTGTAAAGATTTCGCGCCTCGATGGCGACGGCGTCCGACGGCCTATCCCTGAACTGACGGCGGCGCGGGAAAGTGGGCGTCTCAACCTCATCGCTCAGTTCGCGCAAGGTGGCGACGAAAGCATTTTCGAGAGTGGGTAGAGCTGGACGAATCTCTGTCTCTGTGATTCCAGCGAAGGCGAGCGCATCGCGTGTGAGCTTCTCAACGGTTCGGATATCGCTAACCATCAAATCAAGGCGGTCGCCGAAACGCTGCGCATCTTTGACGGAAGGGACGGCGTTCAAGATCTCTTCGGCGCGACCCAAATCGGCGGCGCGCATCTGGAGGCGTTCCAGTCCCGTGCGGCTGCGAATCTCCGCGGGGGTGCCCGTCTGATAGATGAGACCGTCGTACATCAGGGCGACGCGGTGGCAGCGTTCGGCCTCGTCGAGGTACGGGGTGGCAGCGATCATCGTCATGCCCGCGCTGGAAAGATTGGCAAGAGCGTCCCAGAACTCACGGCGCGAAACCGGGTCAACGCCTGTCGTCGGCTCGTCGAGCAGCAAGATTTTCGGCTCGGCGATCAGGGCGCAGGCCAAAGCCAACTTCTGCTTCATGCCGCCGCTCAGACTTCCGGCCAGCCGGTCGGTGAACCGCTCCATGTCGAACATCTTCAGGTAACGACCGCCGCGCTCTTCTATCTCCGCGCGCGAAAGCAGGCGCAGTTGGCCGATGTAGCGCAAATTCTCCGCGACGCTCAAATCCTGATAGAGGCTAAAGGTCTGCGTCAGGTAGCCGACAAACGAACGGGCCTCGCGCGCCGGGAGGCCGTACATATCTACCGTGCCGACGCTTGGTTGCATGACGCCGCCCAGAACTTGAAAGACAGAAGTTTTGCCAGCGCCGTCAGGCCCGATGAGGCCGAAGATTTCGCCCGCCTCAATGTCCAGATCAATGCCTTTGACTGCTTCGACAGCGCCGTAACTCTTCTGCAAGCCGCGCACACGGATGGCAGTCTGAGTCGAAGGACTCAACTCATTGAATGGTTCACTTGATATGAGTTCATTCAGTTCCGTCTGCAATTCCTCGTCTGCAATCAAAGTCTCAACTGCGTTCATCGATTTCTCACTCCTTCATCTGGCCTGTGCCGTAGACTGATTGCCATCGGTGATGACCTCGCCGTCGGCGGGCATTCCGGGTTTGGCAAAGCCGACTGCGCCCTTTAGTTGCAGCTTGATGCCCACGACTTGCTTGACGCGATCATCTCTGAAGTAGGTGTTCTCTGGCGTGAACGATGCTTCGGGGTCAATGCGCAAGACGATGGCATCAATCGGCGTGTCCGGTGCAGAATCGAGAAAGACGCGCGCCTGTTGACCTAAGCGGACGCGCCCGATTTCGCCTTCCGGAACGAAGCCGCGCAGGTAAACCGTGCCCAGATTGATCAGGGTGACCAAGGGCGTGCCAGCCGAGATGACTTCGCCGGGTTCGGCCGTGTGTGTCGCCACCGTCCCGTCGAAAGGCGCGAGTATTTCTTGATCATTGCGATTGGCCTGTGCTTCCCTGAGCTTGGCGCGCGCCGTTTCCGTTTCCGCCTGTGCCGCGACGATGTCAGACCGCGCCTGGATAATTTGCTGGCGACCGGCTCTCGTGTGGGGATTCATACGAGGTCGCAACAGACGGCACGTTTTGCGGTAAAGACGCCGGCACTGGTGTAGACGGTTTTTTGTCTATCACGGACGGCGCTGACGTCTTTAGGTTGACGCTCTCTTGTGCTTTCGCCGAAGTAGACACCATCAATGTCAGAGCGGCGAGCACGAAAGCTACGCGTAAGGCTTTGAAGGACGTTGAAGACCTTCGCTGACGGGTCAATCCGACTTTACCTTCACTTGTTTGCATTTGGTCTTGGGCTGGCGACCGGCGTGCTCGCGCGCGAGCGCCAGCGCGCCATCTATAAAGTTGTACTTGCGCACGCAGTCGTTCTGCCGCCAGGGCTGTCCTCGGGGACAGCTGCTTGTCCATTCAATCCTGAGTCGAAACTTCGTGGCTCACACCCTGGCGCATCATTGTTATAGGCAGCCTCAAGACCATCACCGAGTCCACACTCGGCATTGATCTCGCAGATAAACCCAAGGCGCATCGCGCGAATGCGGCGGGCCGACCCGGCAAGATATCCTGGAGTTGGCCGCTGCTCGGCGATAAGCAGACGACCTACGAGGTACAGAAACATTTTATAGACTATGCCGCTGAGATGGGCTGGCGTTACTGCCTCATCGACGCCCTCTGGGACAAGCAGATCGGTTATCAGAAGCTCGAAGATTTGATCGGTTACGCTCGCGACAAGGGCGTGGGGGTTTTGCTGTGGTATAACTCGGCGGGCGACTTTAACTCAGCCCCGCAAACGCCGCGTAACTTCTTGCTCACACATGAGAGGCGCGGGCGAGAGTTCAAGCGTTTGAAAGCGATGGGTGTCGCCGGACTGAAGATCGACTTCTTCGGTGGCGATGGGCAATCAATGATCGGCTACTACCTTGATATTCTTGATGACGCGGAGCCGTTTGGTTTCCTGATCAACTTTCACGGCGCGATGCTGCCGCGTGGGTGGCAGCGGACTTACCCGCACCTGATGACGGTCGAGGCTATCCGGGGTCTCGAATTCGTGACGTTCGAACAGAAGAACGCCGACGAAGAGCCGAAGCACGCGGCCATGCTGCCGTTCACGCGAAATGTTTTCGATCCGATGGATTTCACGCCAATGGTGCTCGACCGCATCAACGGCATCCAGCGGCGCACGACGAGCGCATTCGAACTGGCGCTCTCGGTGATGTTCACATCGGGCATCCAGCACTACGCGGAGATTCCTGAAGGCATAGCAAAAGCGCCGCCTTACGTCCGTGGCTTCCTTAAGGGTGTGCCGAATGTGTGGGACGACACTAAGTTCCTGGATGGCTACCCCGGTAAATTCGTGGTCCTCGCGCGCCGTGGCGAAGGCCGCTAGTATGTGGCGGGCATTAACGGCGAAGCGATCGTGAAAAAGCTGATGCTTGATCTACGCGAACTACCCGTGCGCGGCTCCGGCGCACTGATCACTGACGGCGATGGCGGCAACCTCTCATTCCGCCGGCAGACGATCCGTCTCGCCGCAAATAAGAAGCTGGAATTGACGCTGCCGCCACAGAGCGGTTTTGTGATGGTCATCGAATAAGCAGACTGGAAACGCTGAAGTCAATGCACCTTTTTGTTGCTATAACTAACGGAGTGCGCTGTTGGCGGCGAGCAAGGGCGATGTGTGCCGCGCACGTCATGGCTGGCACTCGATGTTTTGCCCTGCTGCTGCTCATCTCCTGTTCAATGATCGCCGCGCAGACCACTGACCGCGAGGCCGTCAAGTTCCAGCGTCTAGAACAATCGGTGGCAATGATTCGCGAAGGACGATTACCGCAAGCGGAAAGTTTAATTAATTCCGTCCTGTCGGGTGCGCCCCGGGATGCCGACGCGCTTAATCTGCTCGGCGTCGTACGCGCACAGCAGAAACGCACTATAGAGGCGGAACAATTGTTTCGCCGCGCCATCGGCGTTGCGGCGACTCACTTCGGCGCACACCTGAACCTCGCCGAGTTGTATCTGACGACGCAGCGACCGCAGCAGGCTTTGCCGGTTCTTCTGGCCGCACACAGGCTCGCGCCCGACCGCCCCGACATCAACCTGAACCTAGCTACCCTCTATGAAGGACAGCGTGAGTATGAGTTGGCGTGGGAACACCTTCGACTCATTCCTCGTGAGGCGGCCAACGCCGACTACTTTCTCAGGTCGCTCACATCCCTCCTCGGCCTTAAGCGTCTCGATGAAGCGCACCGCCTCGCTCTTGAGGTCAAAGAGTCGGGCGCTTTGGATGCGGAAGCACGGGCGAGATTCGCGATCCTATTAGCCGAGGGGGGGCTGAGCGATGCGGCTCTGAACCTGCTTGAAGCCGCGCTCAACCGAACGCCGGAATCAGTCCCCGTGCTCTATGCCCTCGGCATCATCAACGGTTCGGCGAAGCGTTACGAGAAGGCCGATGAATATCTGTCGGAGGTGTTGCGCGCGCGGCCGGATGACGTGGCAGTGCTCCGCGCTATAGCCGCGGTGGCGCGTGCAACTGGAAACCTTGAGAAGTCGCTCGCAAATCTCATGCACGCGCGTCGCGTCGCACCCGATTCCCCGCAGGTGCTTTACGACTTCGGCGCGACTGCTTTGCAGATGGACTTATTCCTCGACGCGCTGCCCGTCTTCGAGCAACTGCATCAACTGTTTCCACGGGAGCCGGCATACCTTTATGCGCTAGCGGCGGCGCGACTAAAGAAAGGCGAGAGGGTTGAAGCTGAACGGCTGGCGAAAATTTATGTCGAGTTGCGGCCGCGGGACTTTAGAGGCTTTTATCTGCTCGGCGCAGCGCGGCACAATCTTGCGCGTTACGCGGAGGCTCGCTCCGCGCTGGAAAGGAGCCTTAACCTCAAGTCAGACCCGGACACCGAGTATCTGCTTGGATTAAATTTCTACAAGGAAGGTAATCGTGCAACGAGCATCGAGGTACTCCGACGGGTCATCAGTACGTTACCGGATCATGCTGCGGCGCGCGGCGCGCTCGGAGTCGCATACCGCGAACAGGGCGATTACAAAGAGGCTCGCGTCATGCTTGAGCGCGCCGTCGAACTCGACGCAAGCGATCTTCGCTCCCACTATCAACTTGGACTTGTTTACGCTAAACTCGGCGAGAAAGAGAGCGCGACTAAGATGTTTGAGCGTGCCGACGAATTGCGCGCCAGACAGCGCAATCGAGAAAGCGTTATCCTCAAATTGATCGACCCGCCGTAACACTCAACAGTCGGTTGAGCAAACAGTTGAGGTGGCCGGCTCGGCCAGACGAAATGAATTTGCTGACCTCCTCCTGCGCGAATTAATAATGCGCCCTCACTTCTTCAAGTGCATTTGCATGAGAAAAAGTTTTGATCGGAATCTCAGGGCCAGTGGGCTTTCACTTTAGCAATCAACTGCGCGGCGTGTTGTCTCTTAATAATGACCTGAGCGACCGGTCGATCGCCTAACTCCGCTGTTCGCCAGTCGTTTTCAAAGACGGAAGTCACGAAAAATCAAATGGTCCACGAACTCTCTC
>JACCRA010000072.1 GCA_013813825.1 Pyrinomonadaceae bacterium
TAGCGAAAATCCGCGCCGTCCGTAACGTGGCAATCGAGAAAGAGGTCTGGATTCCACTCGTTCCACAGCCGCAGCCAAGCCCTCGTCTCTGGCGCGTCGGCCTTCAAGTAATCACGATTGAGGTTCAGGTTATTGGCGTTCCCGCGCCAACCCATTTCGGCGGGGCCATTCTGGTTAATGCGATTGTAGGGACTACGCAGTTCGTGGCCGTCGGTGTTGTAGATCGGAATAAAAAGCAGAGTCACGCGGTCGAGCAAGCCGGGGCGGGTTTTCGTGATCACCATGTCGCGCAAGAGCGCCAGCCCGGCGTCTTTGCCGTCGGTTTCGCCAGCATGGATGTTGGCTTGGATCAGGACGACGACTTTGCCGGCGCGGCGCGCGGCCTGCGGCGTGAAGTGTTCGCCCGCTGCCGCGACGACAAGCGGCAGCGGGCGGCCTTCACCGCTGCGACCAAACTCCGTGTAACGAATGAGCGGCGAAGCGGCGGCCAGTTTGCGGCAGTAGGCGATGGTGTCTTCGTAATTCGGCGTCTCGCGGTAATTGGTCTTCTCGGCGTGTGTCTGCCACTCCGGCGGCACGGGCGGGGGAGGCAATTGTGCTTTTGCGTCAGTGTTCAACGCTATGACGAAGAACACCGCGAGAGTGATCTTTAACAGTCGAATCATGCGGTTACTCCGAGACAGGGAGAACAGGATTGAGGTGCAAATTGAAAAAGATGCTGATTATTTAAGCGGCTGACTACACGTGCGGCATTGGTGACGCCTGCGCGCGTTGAGTGTGCCGCAACTGGCACAGCGACGGTACATCGTCCGCGCGAACCAGTTGGTAATGAGCGCGCTCAAGACGAGGATGCCGATTAGCACGCCCACGTTTAAGAGCGCGTCTCTCAACTTTGACGGCTCTCCCGCAATTCGCTGTAACGTCGTTGCCCGCGCTCGTAGCCGCGGCGAAAGGCCGGGTGCTCGTAACTGTCGCCGTACTTGCCGCGCAAATTCTCCGCCGACTGATCGAGCGAGAGGCCGCGCGCGCGCGGGTGATGCGCCGCCTCGTAACCCTGCCGGTAGAGAGTCTCGTCCGTCTCGAAGTCGCGCCCTTGTTCGGCGGTGTACTGCTCCTTCTCCGCGTCGCGCAGTCCGATCCACCAATCCTCGCGCGCCGCGTCGACGCTCTCCGCCCCGGCCTGCGCGAGCACATCTTGGGCTTGAGTTGCTGGCTCGCCATCTTCGGCCACGGCAATCACGACCGTCCGCCCCTGTCGCAAGGCGTCCTCATAGACGTACAACTCGTCGTGCGGCAAGCCTTCGGCGATATTGTCTTCGAGCGCGTTGCCGGCTGCCGCGCCGGCCGCCGCGCCGCCCACGCCAAAGAGCGCCGCGCCGATCAAGCCGGCGGCAATCACCGGGCCAACACCCGGAATCAAGAGGCTGGCTGCCGCCGCACCGAGCGTGACGCCGCCCGCCGCGCCCATCGCACCGCCCACCGTCCCGCCGAGCGCCTTGCCCATGCCGGGCTGCTCTGTCTCAGTCGTCGTTACTTGCGCGTCGAGTTGCGCGGCGCTGGTCCCCGGCGACAGCAGATCAATGTATCTATCGGCCACGCCCAGCGCGCGCAAACTCTCAACGGCGCGTTCGGCGTCCGCTCTATTTTGAAAGATACCGGCAACGGTCTTCATTAATGAAATCTCCTTTGTCTGTTTGCTCAATTGCCCATAAAGCGACCTGATCTCAACAACAGATCGTCTTGCTTCACGACTAATGGTTGGCGGGTGACACCCTTTTTATAGTCCAGTTTCGCCTGCTCCACAACCACACGGAGTTTTGGATTGAGCGAAGCACGCCCAGCATGTTAAATTGGCGGCGGTTCGACGATTCTACTCAAAGACTCAAGCGGAGCGAAAGCATGATCAGTATCCTCGAAAAGCACTGGCCGATGTCGGAAGGTGACGGGAAAGCCACGCGCAAAAAGAAGCCGCGGATCCTCGCCATTACGACCGATTGTTGCACCGGCTGTGCGGGGTCACCCGCCTGCGTCGAGTATTGTCCGATTGAAGCGTGCATGTTCTGGGTGCCTGATGAAGATCATCCGCCTTTCGGTCGCATCGAAGTCGATCCCGAACTCTGCATCGGCTGTCAGAAGTGTATCAGCAAAGGCCCCGAAGGCTCGTTTCTCGACGGCTGCCCGTGGGACGCCATCGAGATGGTTCCGACCGACGATTGGGAAGCCGCGCACGGCATCACTCTCGGCGACGCACCCGGCGACGCGGTTCTTCGCTAAATCAACTCAATCATTCGACGGACGGTTGTTAATTGCTTCAATCGTCTGTACCGCCTGCCTCCGCACTTCGTCCGACATGCCCGGCACACCGCGCGCGAAGCGTTCCACTTCCGGTAAATCTTCCTTAATCCCGATCAGGTATAGCGCGCGCAGAGACTCCCACACGCTATTGCTGTCGGGCGCGAGCGTGAGCAATTGCTCGCCAATCGCGATCTGAGAACCTTCGACGATAACAGTCAGCTTTTCGATTCGACCCGGCAAAGGCGAGCGCACTTCATGTGCGTTCCCTTCGCCGTCCGTCACGCGCGCCAGCAACGACTCGCGCGCGATTGGCGTCCCTTCTTTGTGCGCCGAGACAAGCGTGCCGCTGACGGGCGCCGTCACGTCGTATGAACGCAACATGGCGAGCAATTCGGGCCTTCCGCTCGCGTCGCGGAAGCGCACCAGCGAGAGGGCGGCGTTGCGGCGCACAATCGGCTCTGAATCTTGTAGCAATAGTCGCAAAGGTTGGCGGAACTCTTCGGCACGGTTGTCTTGTCCCATCGCCCACGCGGCCGTCATCCGCACGTCCGTGTGATTGCTTCCGGCGAGGGCGATAAGTTGCGGATACCAACGCCTGACTACTTCATCATTCTTTGCCATGCGCCCGGCCAGTTGCGAAAGCGCGTGCTGCGTCTGGCGCGGGTTGTTCTCTTCCCGCAAATACTGCTCGATCTCTGAGTCGTCCAACTCGCGTCCGAACCACGTCCCATACCAGAACATGAAAGGCACGATGATAAAAATGGCGGCCACCGCCATCAGCGGCCACGGTGTGCGCCGCCGCTCCGTAACGCCGCCGGTCGCTTGCTGACCACGATGATTGTTTGAATTATCCCCCGTCATGCGTGGGTGCGTGTGTCGACTGCCGCTTCTGGCCGCTATCGTGAAGGGTAAAGCTGGTAGAGCATGAGATAGATGACCACGCCCGTCACCGAGACGTAGAGCCACAGCGGCAGCGTCCAGCGCGCGATGTTGCGGTGGCGATTGAACTCGCCGCGCCGCGCCCGCCGCAGCGTCAGTAAAATCAGCGGCACAATCGCTACGGCTAGTATCGTGTGGCTGATGAGAATTGTGAAGTAGATGGGACGAGCAATGCCCTGCCCGGCGAAGCGCGTGGCTCCGTGTTGAAAATGATAGATCAGGTACGACGCCAGAAACGTGATCGAGACGACCAACGCCGAGATCATGCACGTCAGGTGCGCCGTGATCTGCCGTCGGCGAATGAAGTAGAAGCCGGCAACGAGCAGCAGCCCGCTCGTCGCGTTTAAGGTCGCGTTGAGATGTGGTAATAAAGTGTAGTCCATGAATTACAGCCGAAGGGCATATAAAACAAAGCGATGAACACTGAACGATGAAGCCTACACAATTACTGCTCGCTCATCGTGTTGCGCTCACCGCTCATTCTTCAAGCTTCAGTTTACTGCGGGCTGAAGGCTGCCGCCACGGCGGCGGTATCTTCGTAACTGCGGAATGATACGACGCGCCGCCTTCGCAATTGAAAACGCATCGCCCACGGATTATCGAACACTTTCTCTGTCGCCCGCACGCGCCCGCGCTCGAAGCCGAGCACGATGATTGTATCGCCTTGCGCGACGAACTCACGCGGCTCGAATTGCTCGAACTCGACCGCGCCGCCGAGCGCCATGAAAAATTGTGCCACCTCTTCGTGCCCACGCCGCAAGCCGGCGTAAGGAATAATTGACGGCCCCGGTATCAACCACTCGACATCTTCGGCTAAAGCAGCCAACACGCCCGGCACGTCGCCGCGTCCGAAATTCGCGAAGATACTCTCGACCACTTTTGTGTTATCGCTCTCGCTCATCCTTCACTCTTCTTCGCCGCGTGGGGCGCGGCCTTCGGCGGCGCGGGGGGCTTGACGCTCAAATGTTCGTAGCCGCACCGCTCACACTGCCACAGGGGAAAGATGGCCGACGGATCGGCTTTGCTCTCGTACACGGCGCGCAGCGAAGGCACGATCTTCCCGCCGCACTTCGGGCACGCGCGCCCGCGCAATCCCTCAGTGTTGGTGTCGCGCGGTTGTAAACTTTCGTCTGCCATAGTTGTTTGTCGCCGTTGCGGAAGGCGAGTTTGTCAGGTCAAAGAAGGTGCGGCTCAACATGTCTCAAGGCTCGTCCTCTGGCGGGTGCCGGTGCTTGTAAGCCACATAAAAGAAAGCACAGAAGATGGTGACGGGCGGCGTAATGAGCAGCAGCACGGCGAGGTTGAGATTTCGCGCCGCCGCGCTGTCCAACCCTGAAGCCG
>JACCRA010000087.1 GCA_013813825.1 Pyrinomonadaceae bacterium
AATACGGCCGCTATCAAAATGAGAGCAACGGCACTTCGTCTGACCCTTAACTGCTCCATGATTTCTCTCAGCAAAATCCCGTCATCGCGCCAAAGCCTCATTGGTACGGGCGCAGATTGAGCACCCGAAAGCCGTCGGGGAAGAAGATGAAAAACAGGCAGATGCAGACGACGAGGATCGGGATCAGCGTCAGCACGAGACTCATCCGCTCGTAACGCAGGTGCATGAAGTAAGCCAAAATCAGCGCCGCCTTAATCAGGGAGAGGCCGATCAGTATCGTCAGCATCAACTTCAAGCCGACTTCGATATAGGCCAAGAACACTTCAACGACGGTCAGGCCGAGCAGCGCGCCGAGCACGGCGAGGAAAAGTTTCGTCGTCCCCTCAAAGTGGGTCTCGTCGGCGTGAGCGCCGCCGCCGGCCGTCGCCATGTCCTCATCGCCCACGTCGAACAGCGTTTTGAACAAACCGTTCTGGTAAGCCCACAGCGCAGGGTTGAACAAAAAGACGCCGGCCAATAGCATGAACACGGCGGTCATAAATAAGCTGTCAATCGTCAAAAAATCTCCCGCCCAGCGCAGGTTCGACGCGGCCAGCATCACGAAACCGAGCGCGATGATGATGCAGATGATGTTCAGTAACACATCCTGCCGCTGCCACAAATTCCTGACCGACGCGAGACGACTGCTCATGCCATTGGTCCCCCAACCGACGAAAGTTAAAAACTGATTAGTGCGTGCCTGAAAAATCGACTGACAGTAAATAGATCAGCGGGAAGACGAACATCCAGACCAGATCGACAAAGTGCCAGTAGAGGCCGCTAATTTCGACATCCTCATGCGTCGAGCGCCGGATTCGCAACGCCACCCAGCCGAGGTACATTACGCCGGTCAGGACGTGGAACATGTGCAAGCCGGTGATCGCGAAAAAGGTCGCGCCGAAAAGCGGCGAAGCCTGCGGCCACCGCTCCGCCCACTCGTGCGGCAGCACAATAATTTTGTCGGCCTTACTGTAGCGCAGACCTTCGTCGATCAGGTGTTTCCACTCGATCAAGTGGAGCACGAGGAAGGTCAGGCCACCGAGCATCGTCGCGAAAATCCAGCGCCGCGCCGAACGCTTATTGCGTCTGGCCGAGGCTGTCACGGCCATCACCATTGTAAAACTCGACGCCAGCAAACAGAGCGTCATGACCGTCGAGAACAGAACACTTGGTGAGAACTTAAAAGGCGTCGGCCACTGCGTGCTCGACAGGCGGACGTAGCAATAGCCGATCAGCAAGGCCGAGAAGGTCAGCGCGTCCGAGACGATGAACAGCCACATGCCGAGCTTTTTGTGGCCAATGCGATACGGGAAAGTCCCGCCGTCCCAATCGGCCGCGATTAAATTTTCCGCGCGAGCTTCCGTACTCACCCTCTCACCTCCACAGAAAAAGAAGTCCGAACAGATAGACCCACAGCCCGTCCATAAAGTGCCAGTAGATGCCCATTGCATCCACCCGCGCCCGCTCTCCCGCGATGCTTGCCGCGTCGAGCAGTTGCCGGCGGGCGCGAATTGTCCGCAGCCATAAATAGACGAGACCGAGGACGCCGAGCACGAGGTGTAGGGCGTGCAGCGCCGTCAACAAATAAAAGAAAGAGCTATGCGGGTTGGTGGCAAGGTATATGCCCTGCCCCGCCAACTGCCCCCACGCCAAAAGCTGTGACGCGAGGAAACCGAGTCCGAGCAGCAGCGAGACGATCAGCCAACGCCGGTATGCCGTTTCCATTCCGCGCTTGAGCGCCCGCCGGCCCACTTCAAAAGCGAGACTGCTGATTAAGATCAGCGCCGTACTCACCCACAGCAGCGACGGAATGCGAAACGATTGCCACGTCTCCGTCCGGTCGGCGCGGAAGACATAGGCGCTCGTCAAGGCCGCGAACAACATCATGATCGAGGCCAGCGCGACCCACATCCCGATGCGGTACTGGCTCGTGGTAGAATCGCCGCCATCACGGCTACCACCGCCGTTCTTCTTCGGCCCTTGCGAGCCGTTGCCGTTAGGGCGCGTACTTCCGCCGCCACCGATTTTAATACCGACGGGACGGGTCGCCGTCGCCCCGCCCCGCGTCGTGCTAGTGGTGACCATTGTGGCCGTTTCCTGTACTTTGTGGATCGCTGTCGTGTTTCACACTGTCGAGCGTCACACTGTCGTGAGGTACATCGTCGAGCGTCGCCACGTTCGGGCCGGTCTCGTCCGGCGTAGTTTGCATCACGTAATCATCGGGCGCGCCCGGCACCGAAAATTCGTAAGCGCCGCGATAGACAATCGGCACTTTGCCGCCGAAGTTGTCGAACGGCGGCGGCGAAGTGGTAGCCCATTCGAGCGTCGTCGCCTCCCACGGATTTGCCGAAGCCTTCGCGCCTCTGAACATACTCCAGAAGAAATTGAAGAGAAAGACGAGTTGCGTGATCGCGGTGACGATGGCCGCGATGGTGACGAGCATCACGAGCGGGTTCGCCCGGTTCAAAAAAGCGTACTCGGAGAAAGACGAATAGCGGCGCGGCATCCCGACGATGCCCATCGCGTGCATCGGCACGAAGATCAGATAGACGCCGATGAAGGTCGGCCAGAAGTGTACATAGCCGAGCTTTTCGCTCATCATCCGCCCGAACATTTTCGGGAACCAGAAATAGACGCCCCCGAAGATCCCGAAGATCGCCGCCACGCCCATCACGAGGTGAAAGTGCGCGAGCACGAAGTAGGAATCATGCATCGCCAGATCGAGCGAAGTCTGACCTAAGACCAAGCCCGTGATGCCGCCCGCGACGAACAGCGAGACGAAGCCGATGGCAAACAGCATCGGCACCGTAAAACGAATTTTCGCGCCCCACAGCGTCCCCAACCAGTTGAAAGTCTTGATCGCCGACGGTACGCCGATGGAGAGCGTCAGTACCGAAAAGGCCATGCCGGTACGTGGGTCCATGCCGCTCAAAAACATGTGATGGCCCCACACGAAGAATCCAAGCAGGCCAATAGCGAACATCGCGAAGACCATCGCGCGGTAGCCGAAGATGGGTTTACGCGCGAACGTCGAAAGGACGTGCGAGGTCAAACCCATGCCCGGCAAAATCGCGATGTAAACTTCCGGGTGGCCGAAGAACCAGAACAAGTGTTGCCACAAAATAGGCGAGCCGCCCTTGTTCGGTAGCAACTGATCGCTCACCACCAGATCGTTCGGCAGGAAGAAACTGGTCCCCGCGTGTCTGTCCAGCAACAGCAGCACGCCTGCCGCCAGCAGCACCGGAAACGAGAGCAGCGACAAAATCGCTGTCGTGAACCAAGCCCAACACGTTAGCGGCATTCGCATCAGCGACATCCCGCGCGTCCGCAGATTGAGCAGTGTCGTGATGAAATTCAATGCGCCCAGCAGCGACGCGATGCAGAAAATGGCGATGCTCGCGATCCAGAGCGTCGCGCCCGCGCCCTGCCCCGGCCCGGCGATTTTGCCCAGCGCGCTCAAAGGCGGGTAGCCCGTCCAGCCGCCGATGGGACCAAGCGTGCCCGACCCGCCGCCGCCTAAGTAGTCTTGCACCCACTCGGAATCGGCGAACGACGTGTTGCCCTCGACGAAGACGGCGGCGATG
>JACCRA010000103.1 GCA_013813825.1 Pyrinomonadaceae bacterium
AAAGTCACCGGCGTGATCACTTACAACTTCGTCCTGCAATAAGGGGGCTATCAGCCGTCAGCCGTCAGCAACGCCGGGAACGCGGGGCATCTCGCTTGCCTCAATGTGCGTGAGCGCGAACCTCAACTTTGATTTGCGACTTGGTCTTAGCTGACGGCTGACGGCTGACGGCTGACAGCTATCCGTGGCACGCGACGACTGACGCCGCAGGTGATTTCGTAAGAGATCGTGCCGGTGCTGGCGGCAAGTTCTTCGGCGGGGAGAGAGAGGTCTGTGTCCACGCCGAAGAGAGTCACCATGTCGCCGACCTCAACGCCGGCAATGTCCGTCACATCGACGAGCGTTAAATCCATCGAGACGCGGCCGACCACCGGCGCGAATTGCCCGCGCACGATAACGCGCCCGCGATTCGAGAGATGGCGCGGATAGCCATCGTGATAACCGATGGGGAGCGTCGCCACCCGCGTCGGCCGCGCGGCCTTGAACGTGCAACCATAACCGAGGGTCTCGCCGGACGAAATTGTTTTTAGCAGCGTCACGCGCGAGCGCAGAGACATCACCGGGCGCAACGGCGGCGGTGTTTTAGTTCCAATCTGCGGCGGCGGTGGTCGCAACACGTCGCGCCACAATCCGTAGAGCACGCCGCCCGGCCGCACCAGCGTGCCGTGCGCCGGCGGGCAGGCGAAGATGGCGGCCGAGTTCGCCAGATGCATGAAGCGCGGTTGGTGGCCCTGCGCCGCGAATGCCTCGCTCGCCTCACCGAAGCGCGCCAACTGGTCCCCTGTGAAATCTTCCTGCGCCGCGTCGTCGGCTGCCGCGAAATGCGTCATCAATCCGTCAACCCGCAGGCTCTTCAATTCACGCATGACGACAGCGAACCCGGCCGCGTCTTCCACCCGCACGCCCAACCGCCCCATCCCAGTGTCAATTTTGACATGGACATCCGCCACGACACCCGCCGCACTCGCTGCCCGATTCAAAGCCTCCGCCACCTCGCGCTGGTAAACTGCCGGCGTGAGCCGCTGTTGCAGACATAATCCGGCCTGCCCCTCCCAAAAACCTTCCAAACATAACACCGGCTCTTCGACGCCTGCCTGCCGCAATTCCAACCCTTCTTCCGGCAGCGCCACGGCGAACCAATCCGCCCTCTCCTCGCTTAAACGCCGCGCGCACGCCACCGCCCCATGCCCGTAAGCGTCGGCCTTGACCACGGCCATCACGCCCACGCCCGCGCGCGCGCGCACCGCGCGAAAGTTCGCCGCCAAAGCGTCCAGATCGATCTCGGCCCACGTCGGACGGTGGCCTTCAAGATCGATCTTTCGGCCGCTCACCCTTGCTATTGGTGTTTGAGGATTCTTGACCATCGCCGATCAGCGTGCCGTCCCGCCAGCGTCCCTGTCAACGACACCATCAGCAAAAGGCTGACAACGTCAACGCTTAAGTTGGTGTACGCCTCGCTGTTGCCTCGCTTCGGCGAGTTACTCGCGCCACATGTTCTCGAACCGCGTGAACTCTTTCAGGAAGGCCAACTTCACCAAACCCGTCGGCCCGTTGCGCTGCTTCGAGATCAAAATCTCCGCCAGCCCCTCGTTTTCCTCCGTCTTGTTGTACTGCTCCTCCCGGTAAATGAAGGCGACGACGTCGGCGTCCTGCTCAATTGATCCAGACTCACGAAGGTCGCTGAGTTGCGGGCGGTGGTCGGTACGCGATTCGGGCGCGCGGGAGAGTTGTGAGAGGGCGACGAGCGGGACGTTCAGTTCTTTGGCGAGTCCCTTTAGTTCGCGCGAGATTTGCGAGACTTCTTGCTGGCGCGACTCGGCGCGGCGCGAAGAGCCGGACATCAGTTGCAGGTAATCGACGATGATCAGATCGAGTTTCTTCTGCTCCGCCGCGAGGCGACGGGCTTTGGCTCTCATCTCCAACACCGAGATGCCGGGCGTATCGTCGATGAAGATGCGCGCCTCGGCCAGCGTTCCCAGCGCGCCCGCGAGCCGCCCCCACTCATCGCGCGACAGGAAGCCGGCGCGGAAACGATGTGCGTCCACCCGCCCCTCCGAACAGAGCATCCGCATCACCAGCGACTCTTTTGACATCTCCAAAGAAAAGACGCCGACCACCGCCCCAGCCGATACTGCCGCATTCTGCGCCAGCGTCAGGCACAAACTCGTTTTGCCCATGGACGGTCTGGCGGCGACGATGATCAAGTCGGAAGGCTGTAAACCTGAAGTCATCGTGTCGAGTTCGGTGAAGCCGGTGGTCAGGCCGGTCAGCGTGATGTTGCGTCCGCCGAGTTCCTGCACTTTGTCGAGAATCTGTTCAGCGACGGGCTTGATGTGAGAGAAGCCTTGACGAGCGCGCTCGTCGGCGAGGGCGAAGATCATCTGCTCGGCGTGGTCGAGGATCAACTCCGGCTCGTCCTCTTCTTCGAGCGCTTCGCTGGTGATCTTGTTGGCGACCTTGACCAACTGCCGGAGCATCGACTTGCCACGTACCATCTTCGCGTAGTGCGCGATGTTGGTGAAGTGCGGGAGGCCGTAGGTCAATTCCGAGATGACAGCGATGCCGCCGACCTGTTCGAGCGCGCCATCGCGGCGGAGTTCCTCGCCGAGAAGGATCGGGTTGATCTCCGCGCCGCGCTCGCTCATCGAGATCATCGCGCGGAAAACGAGTTGGTGCGCGCGCAGGTAAAAATCTTCGGACTTGAGCAGTTCGATGGCTTGGTTGACGAGGCCATTGTCGAGGATGATCGCGCCGAGGATGGCGCGCTCGCTCTCGGCGCTGTGCGGCAACGGGCGCTCGATCATCTGCTCGCGGTTGGGATCGCCGGCGAAGTTTCTGGACATCGAAAGTTAAGCTGACACAAATTGCGGGTCGAATGTAAAACGGCTGCCGGGGGCAACGTCATTCGCTCACTGAAATTGTCAATGAGCGAATGACGCGCCCGGCAGCCGCGCACTATACAACAGTGTCGGCGGGCGCGACAACAGACAGTCGTCGCGCCCGCTTTTTGTTTGAGTTTTACTCGTCAGCCGCGCCGGTGGTAGGGCTGGAACTGGTGGCGGTTTCTTCTTCTTCAGCCAACTCCGGCGTCGCGGTTTCCGTCACTTCGGCGGCAGTAGTAGTGTCCGCGCCGGCCTGCGTTGCCGCCGCGCCGCTGCCTTCGGCCATCACGACGACCGGGACTTCGACGATCACTTCACGGTGGAGTTTGATCCCGACGCTAAACTCGCCCGTCTCCTTAATCGGCTCGCGCAAAGTGATGCGGCGACGATCAATCTCGTAGCCTTTTTCACGGAGCGCCTCGGCGATGTCCATTGAGGTCACGGAGCCGTAGAGGATGCCGTGCTCGCCGACCTTGCGCTCGAAGTTGAGCGCCAGCGCGCCCATCAGCCCGGCCTGCCCTTCGGCGGCGGCGCGCTCGGTCGCCTCGCGCTTCATCAGCGCCCCGCGCTCGGCCTCGATCTGTTTGACGTTGCCGGCCGTCGCCTGCACGGCGAGTTTGCGCGGCAGCAAGTAGTTGCGCGCGTAACCGGCTTTGACTCTGACGATCTCGCCGCGCGCACCGAGGTTATCGATGTCTTCTCGCAAGAGGACGTTGGTGTTTGCCATGATCTAAAGTTCTCCTCTTCCTCAGTCCGCCGCGTAAGGCAGGAACGCGATAGTGCGCGCGCGCTTGATGGCTTCCGCCAGCATCCGCTGGTGCGGAGCGCACGAACCGGAAATGCGGCGCGGCATGATCTTGCTGCGCTCCGGGACGTAGCTCTGCAACAGCTTCACATCTTTGTAGTCGATCAGATCGACTTTGTCCTGACAGAACCGGCACACCTTGCGCCGGCGGAAACGTCGCCCGCTTGGCCCGCCGCGGCCGCCGCCGGAGTGGCCGCGCCCGGCGGGCGGGCCGCCACGCTCATCATCCATCTCGAATTCGCGATCATTTCTAAAGTTGCTCGACATAATTTCCTCTCTATATCACTCACACGGCCACCAGTTGCCCGCCTGTTGAGCGGGACCAACGCCCAGCACACGGCAAGCCGCCTGTGTCAACCACCTGTAGCGGCGAAGGCGACTGATTTAAGCCTCGCTCTCATCAACCACCCTCGGGGCTGCGGCAACCGGCGCTGCCACCGGCGCCGAACTGCCGCGTCTGGCTCCGGGGGCCGGGCGGCTGCTCGCCTTGCGCGTCCGCCGCGCGCTAAGTTTCTCGGCGCGTCGTCGATCCAAATCAACGCGGATCGTCATGTAGCGGATCACCGCGTCATTGACGCGCATCCGGCGCTCCAACTCGGCGATCTCCCGCCCCGAGCCTTCGATCTCGAACATCATGTAGTTGCCGTCATTCTTGTGGCCGATCTTGTAGGCCAACTGACGCCGCCCCATGTTCTCGGTCTTCGTGATCGTGCCGCCCTGATCGGCGACTGTGTGTTGGAGATTCTCGATGAGACGTGTGGAGTCGTCTTCGGGAGTGTCGGGATCAATGATGAAGATAACTTCGTAAACTCTCTTCTCAGCCAAAATGCATCCTCCTTTTGGATGTCAAGCCTCACCGCGTGCGAGTGAAGCAAGAAGGAAAGGGACAGTTTTCAGTTTTCAGTTTTCAGCAGTTCATTCTTTCTGAAAACTGAAAACTGTCACCCGTTGTAAACAGCCATTGCTTTGTCAATGCCGTCGCGGAGGACGGAGCGGAGGGCGTCGGCGCTCCGCTGTAAAACTTGTTCGACCTCGGCGCGGGCACTAAGCGGGAAACGCTCAAGCACGTAACGCTTCGTGTCGGCCAGCGGGTGGTCGGGTTGGATGCCGATCCGCAGGCGCATGAATTCATCGGTTTTCAATTGCGCGATCAGGCTTTTGAGGCCGTTGTGGCCGCCGCTCGAACCGCGTGGCCGCAATCTGATCACGCCGAACGGCAACGCAAGATCGTCGCAGACGACGATCAACTCTTTTGCTGTTAGGCTCTCGCGCTTACGCAGCAGGCAGGCGATTGATTCGCCGCTCAAGTTCATGTAAGTCTGCGGCTTGATCAATTCAACCCTGCGGCCTTCAATCTCCGCCTGCCCGATGAGCGCCCGGCATTCCTCGCGCTTCACGTCGCGGCCAGCCTCACGCGCCAGCAGATCAATGAGCATAAAGCCGAGGTTGTGGCGCGTCCATTCGTACTGCGCGCCCGGATTGCCGAGGCCGACGACGAGCATATGGTTTTTGATTTGCGATTTTTGATTTGCGATTTTTGGTTCGTGATTGGAAGGATGAATCTCGTCTATCTGGGATTTAAGATTTGAAATCTCAAATCTGAAATTCAGGCTGCCTTCCGTCGCAAATCAAAAATCAAAAATCGCAAATCAAAAATCCATTTACTCTTCGTCTTCCTTCTTGCCCTTGCCGATCACTTCCGGCTCGGCGTCAGGCTCTTCGATGGCCGGCGCGACTTCTTCCTCGCGAATGATGCCGACAGTCGCCAGTACCTTGTCCGGATCGTCGAGCAGTTCGATCCCTTCGCCGGCCTGAACGTCGGAGACGTGCAGCACATCGTGGACGCCGAGGTGCGAAACGTCAACATTGATGGCGTCGGGGATGTCGCGCGGGCTGACGCGAATTTCCAACTCGCGCTCGATCTGTTCCAGCACGCCACCCTCTTCAAGCACGCCCTTCGGATCGCCAATGAGGTGCAGCGGCACTGTCACTTCGAGCTTCTGCCCGGCCACCAGTCGCCGCAAGTCGGCGTGAACCAAGCGGCCACGCAGCGGATCGATCTGGCGGTCGAGGAACATCACTTCGGTCGCGCTAACACCGTCCACGTCGAGTGTGAAGATCGTGTTGTGGCCGGTGTCCGACCGCAAGATCGCCGCCAGTTCCCTGAGCGGCGCGGCGGCCGAGACGGCTTCGCCCTCCCCGCCGTAAACGGTCAACGGGACAAAGCCCCTCGCCCGCAGACGGCGTGCGTCATTCTTCCCGCGCCCTTCGCGCCGCTCGGCGCGCACAGTAATCTCATTTCTTTCTGCCATTTGTTTCTCGCTTCCTAGAGAACTGTCAGCAATCAGTTCTAAACCCATCAGTGACTTCTGCGACTCTGCTGATCCTGACATTTGGCTGATCGCTGACGGCTGATCGCCGACCGCTTGTTCTTCACACGAAGAGCGAGGAGACGCTGGTCTCCTCGTGGATCGACTTGATCGCTTTCGCCAACAGCGGCCCGATGCTTAAGACTTTGATGTTCGCCATATCACAGACACGGTCTTCCAACGGGATCGTGTTCGTCGTCACCACCTGCTTGATATCCGACTGCTTGAGTTTCATGCAAGCCTGTCCTGACAACACCGGATGTGTGAAGCAGGCGTGAATACTTGCGGCTCCGGCCTCCGTTAGCGCCTTCGCCACTTTCGTCAGCGAGCCGCCGGTGTCGCACATGTCATCGACGATCAGACAGTTGCGTTCGCGCACGTCGCCGACGACGTTCATCACTTCGGCCTCGTTCGCCTTCCCGCGCCGCTTGTCGCAGAGCGCCAACTCGGCCCCCAATCGCTTGGCATAAGCGCGGGCGCGTTCGGCCCCGCCCGTGTCTGGCGCGACCACCGTCAAATTTGGCAACGGGTTGGCTTGGTAGTAGCCGATCATCACCGGCGCGGAGAACAGGTGATCCACAGGGATGTCAAAGAAGCCCTGAATCTGCGCCGCGTGCAAATCTATGGTCAGAATGCGATGCGCGCCAGCGGCACTGATCAGATTCGCGACGAGTTTCGCCGCAATCGGCACGCGCGGGCGATCCTTTTTATCGGAACGCGCATAACCGTAATACGGAATGACCGCCGTCACGCGCTCGGCCGACGAGCGGCGGAAAGCATCAAGCATCACGAGCAATTCCATCAAATGCCCGTCAGTCGGCGGGCACGTCGGCTGCACGATAAAGACATCGCTGCCGCGCACGTTCTCGGTGATCTGAAAGTTAAACTCTCCGTCCGAGAAACGCTCGGCGGTCGCGCTGCCGATGTCGCAACTCAGATAGTTGCAAATCTCTTCCGTCAGCGCGCGATTCGCCGTGCCCGAAAAGACCTTAATGCCGCCCGTGGTACTCATGAAAAGCGATCAGCTATCAGCACTCAGCCATCAGCTTCGATTTTAGCAACAGCTTGATTTCCGTCTTCGCTGATTGCTGATAGCTGATGGCTGAATGCTCTCGTGTTGGCTGGGGCGGAAGGATTCGAACCTACGAATGCCGATTCCAAAGACCGGTGCCTTACCACTTGGCGACGCCCCAATCTCGATCTAACTTTTTTGCGCCCACCCTTAGTCGATCAGGACAGTTGTTCACACGAACTGAGCGCGGCCACATATTTGGCGCGTGAAAGCGTCGTGCAGGAGAAAACGCGCCAATTCGTCATGCCGCTCAGTACGCCCCCAGCCCGAACACTGTGCTCCCGGCTGTCAAAGATTCCGAAGACGCTGGCCCCGCTGCCGGACAGCAACGCCCGCCGCGCGCCGCTGTCTAAAAGCGCCTCTTTCGCCTGCCGGATTTCTGGGTGGAGGCGGAAGGCCACCGGCTCGAAATCATTGAACAATTCCTCACGGAGCGAAACAGAAAAATCAGGACTCTCGTGGGAAATGGGCAGATTAGCGACGCCATCCGCCTTTGTCAAGGCGGGCGCGTTCAACGCCCCGTACGACGATGACGTGCTGACGAAAACCTTTGGCGTGACGATCAAAAGCGGCTGCTCCGGTTCGTCCGTAAGCGGGTGAATGTCGATACCCGTTCCCGTCCCGCGGGCCGTGCCGCCAGTGAGAAAGAAAGGCACATCCGCACCCAATAACGCGCCAAGATTTGCTAACTCTTCTCTACTCGTCCGGATTTTCCAGAGGTGGGCCAAACCTAACAGTGTGACGGCCGCGTTCGACGAACCGCCGCCCAAACCGCCGCCCGCCGGAATGCGTTTCCGCAAATTGATCTGCGCGCCCGCGTGAATGCCGGCATTTGCGCGCAAAGCGACGGCCGCTTGCCAGACGAGGTTTCGCTGATCGACGGGAATATCTTCGTCGTCACAAGTCAGTTCGATGCGGTCGTCCGAGAGCGATTGGAAAGTGAGGTGGTCGTGCAGGGTAACGGTTTGAAAGATGGTGCTGATTTCGTGGTAGCCGTCGGGTCGGCGACCCAACACGCGTAGCGAGAGGTTGATTTTGGCGAACGACGGGAGGGTGAGAATATTTTCAGACACGGAAAAGCGGCTGACCTCTCTTTCCAAACGGGAGCGCCAGCCGCTGTTCTAAATTACTCGTCGCGCGGCCGTCAGCGCGTAATGAATACTTGCGTAAAATAGACGCGCCCATCGGTTGACTCCGCAACGCCAATCGCCGTGTGCGTAAAGCCCGGACGCAGCATGTTCTCGCGGTGCTTGGCCGATTTGAGCCAACGCTCGACGGCGAAGCCCGCCGGATCGTCGAAGCCCTGATTATACGCGATGTTTTCCGCCAGCGCTTGCCAGCTAGTGATGCCGAAAAGGTGTGCCCGTTCGGTCACGTCGCGCCCGTCCGCGCCCACGTGGCTCAGATGGCTGTGTCGCGCCATCTCCGCCGAGTGCATCCGCGCCACGCGAGACAATTCCGCATCCCAAGCCAGCGGAGTCTCGCCGTTGGCTGCTCGCTCGTCGTTAATCAACTCAAAAGCCCGGCGCTCAAGGCTCGTCGGCGTAATAGCGTGTGCATATTCGGCCGGGATCACGGCGTCCACTGAAACTGAATCGACGCGCCGCGCGACGACTGAACGCGCACGCACCGCGATGGCGGGCGTCGCGGTGTTCACAGTGTTAATCATGCGTGTGACCGGGCGCGCCGTCTTCGTTTGCCCACTGACGGTAATACCCGTGACAAAAATTATGAGGCAGGTGAACAGCGGGAGAGCCAATTTCAGATTGGCACAGCTTAGTCGGGGCGACTCAGGGGATTTCATCGGGGGTTATTTCGACTTCCTTCGAGAGTTTAGCTTGGAAGGACAGCCTGTGCCGTGGGAGCGGGACGGGGCGGCATTCGGACAAGCGAGGATAAGTGTATCGCGGGAATGATACACAGTCAACAAAAATTTTTAACTCTGTTTAACGAGAGTTATTACTTAACTTAGCTTTGATCCTTGCTGTTTCGGCGGGTTCTGTAGATAGAGAAAGGGCTTTTTGCCAAGCGGCGCGCGCATCGGCAGTTTTGCCGCGACGCTGATAAACATCGCC
>JACCRA010000155.1 GCA_013813825.1 Pyrinomonadaceae bacterium
CCGGCACGCTCTCCGGTAACCCACTGGCGATGACCGCCGGACTCACGACGTTGAAACGACTGCGCGACAAGGCAGTTTATGAGCAACTCGAACGCGCCGGAGAGCGACTGTGCGCCGGCTTAACCGCAGCGGCGCAGGCGGCCGGTTGCGCGACCGTGACCAACCGCGTCGGCTCAATGTGGACGACGTTCTTCACGACCGAGCCGGTCTTTGACTGGACCAGCGCGACGGAGAGTAGCCGCGAGATGTTCGGGAAGTTTTTCCACGCTATGCTCGCCGAGGGCGTCTATCTCGCGCCCTCGCAATTCGAGGCCGGCTTTGTCGGCCTCGCGCACACCGACGAACTGCTCGACCAAACAATCGAAGCTGCGCGTCGCGCGTTCGCTTCCATCTCCCTCAGCTAATACCAAATTGCCGAATGAAGTGACGTGAATTCAACTTGGAAGTGCAATACGGTTGTCTGCTCTAAGTACGACGGTTGGCCTCACTCGCTGGCGGCATCACTGTTGCAGGCAGGGGAGCTTACAAAATGGTCAACTGCTCTTACTTCAGCGTTGATTAATGGTTGCAGTGTTGCACTTCCAACTTGAATCCGCGTGATGAGATATTCTCCTTTCTAAGCACCTTGAAACATGAGAAGAGGGCGACGGCGGCGCCGTCCGCCTAACATTCGGGCGGGGTCAGCCGGGCGATCCGCTCCGCCACCTCCTTCATCAAATCTGCTGGCTGCAACAGCCAGACGCGCAACGGGAAGCTCTCCTCCTCGTCGAGTCTGTAGGAGTGTGGGTCGCTGCTCGCCGTCACCACATATCGGTTGTCTTCGCTGAAGGCGACGGCAGTGACCGCGCCGATGTGTTGCAGGCGCGCGACCACATCCTCCGGCCTGCCCGTGTCGAAGACGTGGAGGATGCCGCAGTGCCCACGTGCGACCGGTGGGCGTTACGGAAGGAGAATCCAACTTCATCAACAAAGATGATGGTTGTGCCGGTGCGCTGAGACTTTTTTATCCGCGGCCAGTGTTCGCAAAGCCACGCCGAGAAATGCAAGTGCAAACAGCTTTAACAAGTTAGCGACGCTCCGGCTGGCTGGTCTATCTCCCGGTTGATCCTCGCTTCGACTTCGTCCGCGACGATCCGCGCTTTAAGCAACTAACGAGCGGCTTCAAGCTGTGAAGTTGCGGCGGGCGTGATGAAGGCGAAACGACGAACGAAAGAGAGCCGCTTTCCATTCCGCGTTCCTCATTGCTCGTTCATTACTCATCCCCTGCGCGCCACGCCGAGCGGCAACTCCACAACAAAACTGGTCCCCTTGCCAGTCGCGCTCTCGACCGTGATCGTGCCGCCGTGCTGGGCGATGATCTTTTTAACGATGGCGAGGCCGAGGCCGGTGCCACGTTTTTTGGTGGTGAAGAATGGTTCGAAGATGCGCGCCTTAGTCGCTTCATCCATGCCCACGCCCTTGTCAGTGATAGTGATGCGGGCGCGGGACGAGTTAGTCTGTGCGCTGTTGCCGCGGCCGTCGCCACCACCATCGCTATTGCCGCTGATGGGCGGGTGGACGAGGGCAGTGCTGAGTGTGATGGGCGAATTTTCGACGCCGGCATCGACGGCATTGGCGAGGAGGTTGACGAAGACTTGTCGCAACTGATCCTCGTCGAGCAGCCCTGTGAGCGTTGCCTCGCTGTAACCCCGCTCGACGGGCGTGCCTTTGCGCTGGAGTTGATCGGCGATCAATTCGAGGCTGGAATCGAGCAACTCGTGGACGTTGGTGGGGGCGAGCGAGAGTTTGCGCTCGCGCGAATACTGCGTCACGTCAACGGTCAGCTTGTTGAGATGATCGATGCCGCGCTCGACGAGATCGATGGTGTTGTGGGCGTCGCGGGCGTCCGTCATGTCGCGCAGCATTGCGACGCCGAGGCGAATGCTGCCCAGCGGATTTCTGATCTCGTGCGCGACCTGCGCCGCCGCCTGACCGACCGCCGCCAGCGACTCCGTCCGCCGCACCTCGCGCTCGGCCTCGGCCGCTTCTGTCACGTCCACCAGCGTCAGGATTTGTCCACGCTCGCCGTCGATGTCGAGCGGTGAAGAATAAACGTCGAATGAGCGCTCGCGCGTAGGGCTGCTCTCCGCCGCCGCTTG
The DNA here is from genome assembly GCA_013813825.1 of Pyrinomonadaceae bacterium. GTDB lineage: Bacteria > Acidobacteriota > Blastocatellia > Pyrinomonadales > Pyrinomonadaceae > JACCRA01. Next base: position 2,139 of record JACCRA010000155.1, read on the forward strand.
CTCCGGCGCGAGCGTCCGGCGCCCGTGATACATTGGTTCATCGACGCGCGCGCCCGTCACTTTGGCGAGCAGTCGGGTCGTCTCTTCGCCCGCGCGCAGTTCGTGGATGGAAGCGCCGACCGTGGCTTCAGGCAGTAACTGTTGGAACGATTCGTTGGCGCTGCGGATACGCCCCTCCGCGTCGATGGCGGCGACGGCGCTGACCATCCCTTCGATCATCTGCGCGTTGAATTGCCGCTCGCGTCGCGCCTCCGCCAGACTGCGCCTGACTTGTCGAAAACGCCGCTGCACTTCCCACGTCATCGCGCCAGCGACGAAGATGCCGGTGATGACAGCAAGAATCGTCAGGTAATCCAGATTACTTTGGGCCTCGTTCTCCCACACCTGACTTTGCCAGTTCAAGTTTTCCTGCTCGGCCTGCATCTGCTGGATGAAAGCATCAAGTTGCTCGTCGAGATTGCGGTAGAGGGGGAATCCTTCGAGCGAATAGCGATCCAAATCTTCCGTGACGCCGATGTAATCGGCGAGTTGCCGGCGGAACCGCTGCCCCGCATCCGTCTGGCCGGCGGGCAGACGCTCGAACGAAGCGAGCAGCCGGCGCACATCGCCGCGCGCGGTGCGGAGGCGCAAATCGAAGGGATTGATGATGCCGCCGCGCCGCTCGGCCGAGTCGCGTTCGCGCGCTTCGTTGTTGAGCTTCGCCAGCGCGTTGTTCAGTTCGAGCAACAGCTTCGTGCGCCCCGAACGCATCTGACTTTCTTCCCGCACTCTTTCGCTGACCGCTTGCATCTCTCTGACGCTCGAATAGCCGAGGCCATAAACCAGCGCTAACAGCAGCACGAACCCGGCCAACAGCGTGGGCAGCGTCGGGGACACTTTCCCGCCGCTGAGCGTCCGCGCGTCAGCGCCGGCCTCTTCCTGCCGGCGCGCACGCTCCTCCGCCGTCAGCCTCCGGCTATAGACGACGTTGCCGCGCCCGTCATGCGGTTTATTCCCGGCCTCTGTTTCGTGGTTAGCCATTAACAGTTTTCAGTTTTCAGTTTTCAGTTTTCAGTAACTCAGCGTCAGTTTCTGCTAAAAAATGAAAACTGTTTACTTCTTCACGTCCATCCAATTCTCGCCGATGCCGACTTCGGCTTCGAGCGGCACGTCGAGCTTGACAGCAATTGCCATTTCGCGCTTGAGGATCGCGGCGGCCTGCTCGGCTTCGATTCGCGGGGCTTCGATCAGCAGTTCGTCGTGGACTTGCATCACCATCCGCGCTTGGAGTCCGGCGCGCCGTAAGGCTTCATCGACTTTGAGCATCGCGAGCTTGACGATGTCGCTGGCCGTATTCTTGGAGATGATCCCCTCGGAATCGAAACGATGCAGCAGGTCAGCAACTGCTAGGGTGTATGTTTCTTCCACGACACCGAGAGCGCGCTTTTCTCGCAAACGGCTCCAAGCGTACAAAGGAATCGAAAGTTCCGTGTCGGCTTCCTTTAGCATCTCAGCCACAGTGTAAATTGAGACAGCGCCGCCGTGCTTGAGGCGGCTGTGCAGCACACGGTGTGAGTGCCGGCGCAGTTGAGCCGGAGAGACTTGCACAAGAAATGCCGAGATGACAAATTGGGGAGCGTGCATTCCCGGCGTATGCACGAAACGACAGTTACTGTAACCGAGAGCCTTGCCCAACATCCCGCCGACCAAATCCAACCGGTGTGAGGTGAACCCTTGATAGGCATAAGGCCCGCGCAACTTGCCCTCCACGCCTACCGTGCGGAAGATGAGTTGCAGGTCGGCCAGCAGGGCGCGTTGGCACAAGTGCAGGGAAGGAGTGGTCGCGCCACCTCCGCCTTGACAGCCGTCCGCATCCAACATGCCGCGCAAGAACGCCTTCCGCGAAGACAACGGGCTGCGAAACACAAAGTCAGGTATTCGCTTCGTCTTCGCGTTGGCCTGTGTGTTGACGCCGATCCGCGCCATGAACTCAATCAAGCCTTTGGAGTAAATAGTCACTTCGGCTTTCTGCTGTGACTGCCACCGGAAATTGGTCCTGAGTCCTAAGCTCTCAAAATAAGTGGCACACTCGTCTGCTTTAGAGACGATCTCCATGCGGTTCTCTAACCTCGCCGTGCCGAGCGAGTAAGTTAAACACCACCGGTGTTTTTCCGGTTGATGATTGATCCATCCGTCTCCGAGGTAATACCCTAGCCAGTAAAAAAAATTATCCCCGAAGCTGGTGATGGTGAAAGGCAGCACATGGCTGACATCCGGGCGAGAAACGGATGGAAGGTGGAGTGAACCAAACTCAATTGGCTGCGATAAGCTCCGGCAGATTCTATCGCCCGCGGCGAGGTCAGCATAGCGCTTCCACTCATAACCGTCCTCGGTCATCACGAGCACTTCATGCCTCGTGTCACACCGTAGCACTTGGCCGTTAGCCAAGTGCAGTTCCGCCAGTTCATGCAAGCCGCGATTTAAGACCTCAAAGCCGGCGAACGCGGTTCCCGTCCAAACCTTCAGCCCGTTACTCCCGCGTCGGTAAAGTTCCCCGATTGGGAGATACCCGCCGGAGGTCAGCACTTTGGTTTCGTAAGGCAAACAACCCTGAATCGGCATATTGATGGCTTCGCGTTCGGCGCGGGCGCGAATCTGCCCGTTGCGGTCGTTGATGGTCGGCAAGGGGCGGATGCGTCCGTAGAGCGAACGCATTAAACCTTTCTCGCGCGCCTCTTCGGGGACGCGATCCATGAAGGCGCGAATGCCTTTATAGGTCTTGAAGTAGTCGTCGATCACCTGCTTGGCTTCCTTGCGCGAGATGCCGACGCGCTGCGAGAGGCCGAAAGGTTCGACGGCGTAGGCGATGGCGAAATTAACGATCTTGGCGAAGCGGCGCTTTTCTTTCAACTCCTCTTTCGTCCGTGCCCCAAAGACAAGTTGCGCCGTGCGTGTGTGAATGTCGTCGTCGTTCTGAAAGGCGTCGAGCATCACCGGATCGCGCGTCACATGGGCGAGCAGTCGCAGTTCGAGCTGCGAGTAGTCGGCCGCGACGAAGACGTTGCCCTCATCTGGAATAAACGCCCGGCGGATGCGGCGGCCGAGTTCGGTGCGGATCGGAATGTTTTGCAGATTCGGCTCGCTGCTCGATAATCTTCCGGTCGCCGTCACGGTTTGGTTGAGTTGGCTGTGGATGCGGCCGTCGGGACCAATCAGTTCGGGCAGCGTGTCGGTGTAAGTCGTCTTCAGTTTATCAAGTTCGCGGTATTCGATGATCAGGCGGGGCAGTTCATACTTCAGTGCAAGCTCGTCCAAGACGGCGCGGCTCGTCGAGACCTGTCCGGTCGAAGTCTTGCGGCCCGAACTGATGTTTAATTCTTCCAGCACTTCGCCGACTTGCTTCGGCGAGTTGATCTTGAACTCGCGCCCGGCCTCTCTGTAGATCGCTTCGGTCAGCTTCGCCAACTCCGCGCCGAAGAGGGCGGATAACTCGCGCAACGCGCCCGTGTCCACGCGCAAGCCGGCGCTCTCCATGCGATAGAGCAGCGGTGCGAGCGGTAGTTCCATCTCGGTGTAGATCGCCTCCAAGCCTTGTTCGAGAAGGCGGCCGTGGAGCACGTCGGCCGTCTGCGCCGTGAAGTCGGCGGCCTCGGTTGCGCGCCAGTGCGCGGGGGACCAACCTTCGGGCGCTTCCGTCCAGCCGCCGGCCCCGACCGCCTCGCCGGCGAGATCGCCGAGGTCGTACTTGCTGCGGATCGGATCGAGCAGGTAGGCGGCCAGCAGCGTGTCGTCGGAAACTCCCTCGAGATTGATATTCAACTGCGCGAGCAGCGCAACGGCGCGCTTTAGATCGTGAACGGATTTGGAGAGTAGCCCGTTGCCTAACACGTCGCCAAGCATTTCAGCCGCCGCCCCGGCCCCGCCCTCGAAATTTTCCAGATCGACAAACGTGGAAGTGTGCGGCGCGGTTGAGATGGCGATGCCTGTAGGCGCGGCCTGATCTCGCGCCGCGCCCTGCTGCCCGGCTCCGGCGGGTGTCGAATCGGCGACGGCGAAGCCCCAGTGATCCACATCCCAGAGTTGCTTGACTAACTGCGCCAACTCCGCCCCGGTCGTGACGCGGCGATAGCGACGCTCGGCGCTCAGGCCGGAAGCCGCTCCGCCGGCGGCGTCGGCAAACTCGCGTGTCAGCGTTTGAAATTCAAGCTCGCGAAATAACGTGTAAGCGGCGGCGCGGTCGGGCGTGCGCGCGCGCAACTGGTCCAAGTCGAGTTGGATGTTGACATCCGTTTTGATCGTCGCCAAGTCGCGCGACTGGCGGATCAAGTCAGCGTTGGCGCGCAAACTTTCGCGGTAAGTCTTGTGCTTCACTTCCTCCCAGCGCGCGAGCGCCGCGTCAATCGAGCCGAACTGTTTGACGATCTGCACCGCCCCTTTCGCCCCGACGCCGGGCGCGCCCGGAATGTTATCGACCGCGTCGCCCATCAGTCCGAGCAGATCGATAATCTGCGTTGGCGGCACGCCGAACTCCGCCTCGACCCAATGTTCGTCGCACCACTCGACGGGTGGCACCGGTTCCTTGCGCTTCACGTTCTGCGAGTTCTGCCGCATACAGACGACGAGCGGATCGCGCACGATCTGGCACATGTCCTTGTCGTTCGAGACGATGACGGCTTGCCGCCCACAGGCGGCGGCCTGCACGGCGAGCGTTCCGATCACATCGTCGGCCTCAAAGCCGGGGGCGTTGATGATAGGGATGTTGAAGACTTCGCAGACGCGGATGATGTACGGGATTTGCGAAGACAACTCGTCAGGCATCTCGGCGCGATTGGCCTTGTAGTTAGCGTCCATCTCGTGCCGGAACGTCGGCACGCCCGACTCGAAGACGGCGGCGATGTAATGTGGCTGTTCGTCGGCTAAGAGCTTTCGCAGCATGTTGGTGAAGACGAAGACGGCCTGCGTCACTTGCCCGCGACTATTCGTGAGCGGCTCGACACGCCCGCTCATCGGCGCAAAGAAGGCGCGGAAGATGTGCGACATCGAGTCGATCAAATAGACGCGCTCAGGAGCCGTGGCGGAAGCGGAAGAGGTGGCCGGTGGCATGATACTGTGATGATAGGAAAAAGCAGTAGCGGGTGACAAGCAAAAGGGGACGAGAACACACGGGACGACACCCGGCGAGCGGCCCGCGAACCAACATTTAAGCGGCGCGCGATTCAGACGCGGCAGTGGCTTGCGCTGCTCTGGCAGTCGTCATGCTCTTCAGAGTGTGGCGTAAGCGCCTCATTCAATCGGCGGCGCCGTTGCCATCCCGCCACTGGGCCGGAAGGCAGGCCGCAGTTTCCTTGCTCTTTGAATGTTGTCGGGGCGGTACGCACATTGCCAAGCACAAATCGCTATTATGCTTTTCGGCATTCGCCCGGCAACTCAATGCGAAAGGATTCCGAGACCGAATTGATCAAACAGACAACTATCGCCGTCCCCATCGAGACGAGCGGCTTGGGCTTGCATACCGCTGTCCCGGTGCGAGTGCGGCTCGTGCCCGCGCCGCCTGACACCGGCTATATCTTCGTGCGGACTGATCTCGATGATTTCGAGATTCCGGCGACGGTCGAGAGCGTCGCCCAGTGTAGCTACGCGACGACGCTGATGCAGAAGGGCGTTACGCTTTCGACGGTCGAACACCTGCTCGCGGCGTTGCGTGGCGGCGGCGTGGATAACTGTTACATCGAGGTGGATAATCTGGAGTTGCCGATCATGGATGGCTCGTCGGAGCCGTTCATCGAGTTGATCGAGCGCGCTGGCTTGATTGAGCAACCGGCGTCGCGTCGCGCTCTGCGCGTGCGGCGGAAAGTGTCAATCGAGGAAGGCCGGCGGCGCATCAGCGTCGAGCCGTCGGCGCGTTTCGAGATTGATTGCATGATCGACTTCGAGCACCCGCTGATCGGCGTCCAGCATCGGACGTTCGACGCGGGCGAACCGGGCGCGTTCGCCCGCGACATCTCCGCCGCGCGCACGTTTGGCTTCACCGACGAGATCGAGGCGCTACGCCGCGCTAACCTGATTCGCGGCGGCTCGATTGACAACGCCATCGTGTTGACGCCCAGCGGAATGCTCAATCAAACGGGCTTACGCTTTCGCGATGAGTTCGTCCGTCACAAGATACTCGACATCATCGGCGATTTCGCGCTGCTCGGCATGACACTGCTCGGTCGCATCCGCGCCGAACGCAGCGGCCATCTTTTTCACGCCATGCTGATGTCGAAACTACTCCGAGACGACACGGCTTGGGAAGTGATCGACATGCCTGCCGCAGCTTCGACGAACGAAGTTTCGATAGCGCAAGCCGCCTTCTGAGTCAGCCGTCAGCCTGCTCCGGCCAAAAAAGGCACGAAGCGCTAAACAAAAATTAAGCGAGGCAAGATGCCGGGAGCGCAAATTTGCCAATCTGCCAAGCTCGCCCCGGCGAGCCAACAAAGTTTCCTGTCCACTCAACCCTGTGTCCCCACGCGCGATGCGGTACGCGCCCTTAGCGCACATGGCAGACTGGAAAGTCTGTGCTCCCGGCGGTGTGCGCTCCGTTTTCTTTTCAGTTAAGCCGGCTGACGATACTTGATGGAATCAGAGCCGTTCGACATTCTCGCCCGGCTCGACCAGTAGCGTGCGGAAACTCGACATGCGAACCAATCCGGGCGCGGCACCTTTGGGCTTGGCGATGAATTTGCGTTGCGTGTAATTGACGGCGACTTTGGCATCGCGTTTGGCATGACTGAACTGGGCAGCCAGTTGCGCGGCCTCGATGATGGTGCGGTGCGGCACATCGGCGTTGCGCGCGTGGTTGCGGACGACGACGTGCGAGCCGGGGTAATCGGCGGCGTGAAGCCAGAGGTCGTGCGAGCGCGCGACGCGGAAAGTCAGGTGATCGTTATCCTTCGCGCCACGCCCGACGAGGATTTCATAGCCATCTGATGATCGGTAGCGGCGCCCCCCCGGCACGCCGTCGTTGGTGGCCTTCGCCCGTTCGCGTGGCGATTGCTGTTGTTGCGGCTTTTTCGTTGGTCCCTGCTGCTGCCGTGCCGCAAACTCTTCGAGCGCCGCTTCGTCCCGCCGCAAGGTGATGCGCTCAAGTTCCGCGCATCGCTCTTCCAGTTCCGACAATTCGTGACGCGCTTCCGCGAGTCGTCCCGCGATCTCCTGCGCGGCGCGCTTGGCCTTCGTGTAGCGGGCGAAGCGGCGCGCGGCCTCTTCGGGCAACGTCGCGTGCTCATCGATCTCCAACTCGACGACGGGCGTGCCTGCGGCGTAATAGTCGATGAGCCGGACGCGCGAGCCGGCGCGCTCGGCGGTGGCGATGTTGGCGAGCAGTAGATCGCCGACGCGCTTGTGTTCGTCGGCATCGCCGTGTGCGGTTAGATCGCGTTCGAGATTGCGCTCCAACTTGCGCCGCTTATCGATGGCTTGCCGCAACCGCGCCGCGACCTCGCCCGCGCGCGTCGCGAAGGCGCGTTCGGCTTCGCGACGTTGATAGTAGTTATCGAGGGCGGCGGAGAGGGTGGGAAACTGTGCGCCCTTGAGCGCCAATTGATCGAGCGCCGGCGTCTCACGACCGGCAAAATTTGTTGGCGGCGGTTGATAGACCGCGCCGCGCTGTTGCCCTTCGGCGCGTGGTTCGCGCACAAATTCGACGACGCGATCCTGCCCGTCCAGCAATAGTAAATTCGCGGCGCGGCCGGTGAGTTGTGCGATGAGGGACCAATCACGCGTCGCGCCGGTCGCATCGTAAGAAGCGAAGGCGAAGCGGACGATGCGGTCATGTTCGTCCTTCGTCACCGAGAGAACCCGCGCGCCGCCGAGATGTTTTTTGAGCGCCAGCACAAAATTCGACGGCGCGAGCGACGCCTTTTCCAAAGCGCGCATTGGCCGCTCGACGAGGTGCAGGCGCGCCTGCTGCGGCTCAACTGAGATGAACAAGTAGTGATTACCGCTCAAGCGCAAGTCGGCCGCCACGGTCGCCCGTCCCACCTGCCACACCTTGCCCCACACGCGCCCCTCCAACACCGGCGCGAGTTCGGCCACGATCTCGCCGATCAGTTGATTGTTCATTTTGCGACTCAGTATTGACTGTCAACTGACGGCTGATAGGACTGCTCGAATAGGAAACAGCCCGACGCGTGCATCAAGCGTCGGGCTGCGGCTGGAGGCAAATCCGTGCGACGTTTATTCGCGCACCGTGATGGTGCCGGAGAAGTGATCGTGCGCGGCGCGGTTCTCGGCGTCGATGAAGGCGTAGAGCAGCGCCAGCCCGGCGGTCGCCGCAAGTGTAAAGGTGAATGCCACGGCGCGGCGCGCACACTGGCCGACAGTCGGGATCAAGCCGTTGCGCGCGTCCACGGTACGGAGCGACCAGAGGCGCTGACCCACTGTGCGCCCGAAGACCGCCGTCGCCACCGTCAGATAAAGAAACATGATCGTGATGACGACGCCGGTTAGCGAGGCGGCGACGCGCACATCAGACCAATTACCGTTGGTCAACTCGATGACGGCGGCTGAGGGCGAGGCGATTAAAGCGACGATAACAAGATCGAAGAGGCCGGCCGCGACCCGTCGCGGCAGCGGCGCGCGGTCGTCGCTCTCCGTCGCCGAGACAGCCGGGACGTGCGTGGTCTCGGCCTCCTTGCGTGTTAGATAGTTGTCATCAATCACCACGTTGATGTGGCGGGGGGCGGGCTTCTCCGCTGTTATCGATTCCGTTGACGGCGGCATCGTCGATTGAGGCGGGACGACGACGAGCGCCGGCGTTAGCCCCGCTTCGGCGTCGCCCTCGGTCGTGGCGTGCTGTTCCGACAGTTGCGCCGGCTCCGCCACAATTGTCGCTTCAAGGACGGGCGGCACGGGAATTGTCACAATTGCGGTCGGCGGCGGCAGCAACGCCTCGATGGCTTCTTCATACTGCTCATTGGCAATGAGCGCCGCCGCAGCCGTACCACGCTTGGCTCCGCGCGCGATAGGCGGCAGCGGCGTCTGACGCGCCCGCTCAATTCGCTTCAGCGCGGCGACTACGAGGGGGTTGATTGCGGGCGCGTTGACGGGAGGCACCAATCCGAGTTGCGGCGCGGCGGCCCGAACAGTTGCCGGTGCGGACGGTTGCTCAGTCTGACGCCGCGGGGCCTCCGCAGCCTCCTGGGCGCTTTCGTGCGCGCGCCGCTGTTGTATCTCGCGCACGCGCTCGCTTAAATCTTTTCGCCATTGCGGCCTCGCCGGACGGCCTTTGCCGGGAAATTCGATTAGCGCGGACATGGCCGGCACAGGTGTGGTTGCCGGGGCAGCGGTGGTGGTCGCCCCTTCGGTGGCAGCGGATTGGTCGGCTGATGTCGAAGGTGCGGCCTCGCGAGTCTGACTTTTCGTCTCTGGACCGGAGAGCGGAACGGCAGCCGAGGCTGCTGTGGGAGCCAACGCGGTAGGCACTTGGCACCGTGGGCATTCAGCGGATGAGTTGGGATATTCGGCGCGGCACGCGGCACACTGCATACGAGTGGGGCCTCCCATCGGAAGAAAACAAAAATTATAAACTTGAGATGACGGGTCGCCGCCGTAAACCTAAGTCTTCTGCGGAGTCGCGGCGGATGCTATCAGAGATTACTTTAAGTCGTCAACCAGAAAATATACCAGCCGCTGTAGTTCGGGGAAGTAGTAGATACAAGATAGGAGAAAAGTCTGGAGTCGAAAATCTGGAATCTAAAGCAAGAGCAGGAGTATTCTTTGGTTTCAAACCTTCGACTCCCGACTCCAGACTTCAGATTGTTAAATCGGTTGGCGTCCGGCGAAGCCGGCTTCAGTCTCGTGCCACCACTCAATCTGATCGCCTTCACCGAGTTGCCAGCACAGCAGGACGACGCGCCCATCGCGCAGGGAAGGAAAGTCAATCAGGCCGCGTCCGTAGTCTTTGATTTGTATGCCGAGCGCTTCCAACTCTTGCGCCCGCTCAACGAGAGTCAGTAGCGTTTTAACGTACTTCGCGCCCTCAGGCATGTGGCCGCCACCCCGCTCCGCGCGCTCCGCCGCAACCCGCGAGGCATCTTGAAAAGAAGCAACCAGTGCGTGCGCTCGCGAGATCGCCGACACCATCCGCCGCACTTCGGGCAGGAGCGAGTTTGCTTCTTCCAAGCTAAAGAGTTTCATAACAGCAGAGGCCAGAGTTCAGAACAGAAGGTAAGAGATCAGAGAGCAGAGGAAATCAGTTTTTACTGACCTCTGATCTCTAACCTCTGACCTTTATGATCAGTGCTCGTCCGTGATGCGGACAAAGTCGGCATGGGTGCGAAGTCGGTCCTCTTCGTCGCCTTCGCCGCTGTGCGGGATGTGGCCGTCGTTGCTCCCCATGTGGGAGCGCGTTGTCGGCGCGGGTTGCGTCGAGAGGTGAATGCTCTCACGGTGGTTATCGCTGTTGTGATTGTTGTGGGGCGGACGCTGGTGCCCGTCGAGTTCTTCCGTCGGGGGAATAAAAGCAGGGGCGGGGCCGTCGTCGTGCGGTTGATGATCGTAGTAGCGGGCGCCGTGCGAATGCTCTTTACGGACGCGCTCGGCGATCTCGCCGAGGTCGATGAAGTAGTCGGCCACGTCGATCAGCTTGGGCGCGGTGTTTGAGCGAAATCCGGCGACTTCGACGCGGCAGCCCTTGTAGGCGACGGCGTTGACGGCGTAAACAAAATCCTCATCCCCGGAGACAAGCACCGCCGTGTCATAGCGGCCGGCGAGCGACAGCATGTCCACGGCGATTTCAACGTCAAGGTTAGCCTTGCGCGTGCCGTCGTAAAAAGTCTTCAACTCTTTGTGGATGACGCGGAAGCCATTGCGGCGCATCCAGAGCAGAAAACCCTGCTGGCGCTCGGCCCCGACATCGACGCCGGTGTAAAAGAAAGCTCTGAGCAGGCGGCCATCGCCGAGCAATACGCGCAACAGCTTATTGTAATCAATGTCGATGTTGTGAAAACGCGCTGCGTGAAAAAGGTTGTTACCATCAATAAAAACCGCGACCAGCCCCCGGTGCCCTAACTGCCAAGAAATGTTATTCGTCGGATCAAAGTGCTGCATGAAAAGAGTTGCTCCATTGTTAAGTTGGTTAATGTCATGGCTTTTAACTTCATAAATGCGGAAGGTCTTTAGAATGCCGTCAGGCGCGCCGAAGGTCAAGCGGCAAAAGTCAGGTCAGAGGGCGCCATACTTTGCGAGAAGGTCTTTTCACTCTCCGTGAGAGGCGAGAAGGTAATGGACAAGATTAACCAGATTGGCAAGACAGGACGATGTTACCTGACCATCTTATCCGGTGAATCTTGTTCATCCTGTCTATTTTTCCGAGAACGCGGCGACTCATCACTTTGCGACCGTTTCGGGCGCGGCGGCAATGGTATCGCCGGTCACGGCGTCGAGGTAAATAAGCAACTGCGGCGTCGCGCCGCTGGCCGCGATCTCCCACGCGAGGCGTAACTCAAGCGCCGCCGCGCCGCCCTCACCGCCCGTCGCCGGACGGAGGGGATAGACGACCAATTCGCGTGCGGCCAACTCGCCGGCTGCGGGAGCAATGACGGTCTGGCTGCGGCCATCTGCGTCGGCGTAAGTGACGGAACGACCCGCGAGTTGTTGCACGGCCTCGGCGGCCGTCAGGCGCGTGCGCGGCGCGTTCAGCGCGCGGTTGATGCGTTCGGTGTCAGGGATAGAGGTGCTCGACAAGGTAACAATGCGGCGGTCGGGCGTGAATGCGATCTCGATCTCGCCGTAGCCGCCGCGTAGAGGAAAGGCGAAGGGGCGCTGCCGGTAACGGGCGCGCCGTGTGCCGCCCTCGTCGTTGATCTCGATCAACGACAACTCGGAAAGTGTAGCCCCAACGACGCCGGCCGCGTCTCGCAGAAAACGGCGCAAGGATTCGCGGGTGGCTTCCTGTGCAGCCTCCGCGCCGTCGCCGGCCGGCTCGACGAGCGGCAGCATCAGCGTGCCGCCGCCGGTAGGCAGCGCGCTGATCGTCGCCGTGACGGGTTGGAGTTCGGGCGCGACACTCGCCGCCGCCGTTGTCGCCACCGGCGTCGCGTTGGGCCCCTGAGCGCGAGCCGCTGTGAATGCGGCCCACGCGGCGAGAGCCTGCTCACGTCGTTCCGTGCTGGCCGCGAGGACGATTGGGTAAGCCGGCTCGTTGGTGCGCGGGCGCGCCGGATCAGGCGAACGCGATGTGGCCGCACACGCGCCGCTGACAAACGCGAGCAGCACGACAAACGTGCAGCGCCGTGAGCGGGCGAAACTTCGGGGGCGACTGAGAACACTGTCACGCTGCATGAAGGAAAGCTTCTTCCGCGGCTTGCGGCAACTCGATAGGCACGAAGAACCGCTCTGGATACAAATAATCTTCTCCTGATTCATCAACCACACGCACAAGGTTGTGTCGAGCGGCCTTCTCATCAGGCACAACTTGGTAAATCTTCCGCAGTTCTAATGAAGCAGGATAGCCTTCGTTGTTGATACACACAGCAAACTTAGGTTCAATGTTTTCTATCTTCATAAGATTCAATCCAGCAAATTTTTAACTTTCATTTCCTTTTTGCCAATGCCATGCGCCTCATACCAGTGCAGTTCAGCATCGGACTCCGTACCATCTTCAAGGCTAACAAGAGCAATCCCTTTGAGCTTACGCCACCGTCCTGAGCCATAAGTCTTACGCAACCGTTCGATGTCCTGAATCTTGCTGCCGGCAGCAATCGTTTCTATGTTCGTGATTTCGCCAATGAGTTCAAAAATTATCACGTCGTAATAATGCCAACTACAGCCACAAGATTCAAGCAAGCCGCCGAACGAGCCGCTTGACGCATTCAAGAGGCGTAGCTCGTCATAAGATAGCAAAGCGGGGCGAGGTCTCGAAGATATTTTAACGTCAGTTCGACGTAAGACTCGGAAATGACA
>JACCRA010000184.1 GCA_013813825.1 Pyrinomonadaceae bacterium
GCCTCGGTGACTTTGACCCGCTCGGCGGTGCCGGCGTGGCGCTCGGCTTCGACGACGACGCGGACGGTGATGGAGGTCGAGCCGATGCGCTCCGTCTTGGCATAGAAGCTGACGAGGTCGCCGACGAAGACGGGTTTGTGAAAGATCACTTCGCGCATCGCGACGGTGACGAAGCGTTCGATGCCGGTGCGGCGGTGGGCTTCGACCGCGCCGGCGATGTCAATGTAGCTGAGAATGATGCCGCCGAAGATCGTGCCCTGCGAGTTGGTATCGCGCGGCAAAAGCGTGATACGGATGGCCGGGTCGCGGTAGGAGTTCATAAGAGTTAGACAGACGGCGAACTGGTGCGTGGAAGAGTCACAGCGCGCCGATAACTTTCCAGACTGATAGCTTGAGGCAGCAGGATGACGGTGCGTTTTGCGAGTGTCAAGCTGCCGCCGGGAGCCAAAGGCGCGCCTCTGCGGCCGACGGGGCGGGTGCGCCGTCTCCAATCTTGAGTAGTCTTCATTCCTGATGTTCGCGCTGACGCGATCAAAGCAGGCAACAGCCACGCGCTTCCGGGCGTGACCCCGGCCAACTGTGGCTGCCCAACCTTCATCAAAACCCTGCCGCACAATGGAAAGTGACAAAGTTTCGCCTTTCGTTCGTGGCCTTGTCAGTCGCCTTTGCTGCGCGGCGGGGCCGTTTTGAGCGGCCTCGTTCTGACAGGAGAATCGCCTGCACGCGGGGCATGTATAATCAAGAAATTCAGTTTTTCAATTGCCTTTAGCAGAGAACATTTTTATGGCTCACTTGATCTCACGCTGCCAACGCGCCGCCGCGCTCGCCGTCGCCGGCCTCGCCCTTTTGCTCACGACCACGGGCACTAAAGCCACGCCCGCCCAACAGCAGCAGCAGGGACGCGCCCGTTTCGACGTGACTCATTACCGCATTGAGGCTGAACTCAAGCCCGCCGAGCACATCCTGCGCGCCACGGGCGACGTGACGTTTACGCCGCTCGACGCGACGCGTTCAGTTGTCTTTGAACTCAACGGCTCACTGAAAGTCGAAGGCATCGAGCGCAACGGGAAGCCGCTGACGAGTTTCGTGCAAGACCCGGTGGGCGTGGATACGTTGGGGCCGGTGGTGCGCGTCGATCTCGGCGAGGTGGTGCAGCCGAACGTGCCGGTGACGCTGCGGTTCCGTTGGGGCGGCGCGCTCGTTACGCCGGAAGGCGGGCCGCTGGCGACGAAGCGGCTGGCCTACGTTGGTGAAGAAGGTTCGTACCTGATGTACGCCGCGCGCTGGTTCCCTTTCCACGATTACGCGGCCGACCGCGCTACCGCCGAGATCACGATGCTTGTCCCGACGGGCGTGCAGGTCGCGGGCGTGAGCGACGAACCCGTGACGGCGCAGCCGCGCGGCGGCCTGACCGCTTATCGCTTCGTCAATCGCCAGCCAACGCTCGTCGGCAGTTTCGCGGCCGGACGTTATGTGACACGGACGCTCAAGATCGGCGGCTATGACTTACAATTTTTCGCTCAGCCGGGCAGTGAAAATCGCATTGAGGCTTACGGCGAGTTGATCGGGCGCGCGCTTGAGTTCTACACCAAGCAGTACGGCCGGCCCGCTTTCGGCACCCGCTACGTCATCACGCAGATTGACGATGAGAGCCTTGAGGCTTACGCCGCGCCGGGGATGCAATTTCTTTCCGCGCGCTTCTTCGATCCGTCGCGAATGATTTTGGAAGAGCGCGTCCAGCGCGAAGCGGCGTACCAGTGGTGGGGATTTACGGTCGGCCTCAAATCTTTCGATGATGCATGGCTCTCGCAAGGACTGGCCGAGTGGAGCGCGTTTGCTTTCCGCGAGTCGCGCCTGACGGGCGCGCCGCTCGAAAACGCCGAACGCGACATGCAGGAACGCGCTCTGCTGTTCGAGCAGTCGGCTTCGATTTTGCGCGCGCCTTCGACGCTTGACGACACCTCGCCGCAGTACCAGTCCATTGTCTTCCACAAAGGCGCGATGGTCTTCAGAATGTTGCGCGAGACGCTCGGCAAGGCGAAATTTGACCAACTGCTCGGCACGTTCCTCGAACAGTATCGCGGTAAGAGCGCGTCGATTGACGACTTCGAGCGGGTGGCGACGCAGGTGGCGAGCGAGAATATGCGCTACTTCTTCGCGCGGTGGGTCGAGGGGACGGGCGTGCCGGAGTTTACGGTCGATTACCAGATCATCCGCACGCGCGCCGGCAAGTTTCGTACGCGCGGCACGGTGAAGCAGAATTTCGAGGGGCTGCGGATGCCGGTCGAAGTGATGCTGCGCGCCGAAGGCGAGAACAACAATCAAACGACGACGCTTTTGATTCAGGACAAGAGCGAGGATTTTGACTTTGAGTCGAACGGCTCGCCGCTTGAAGTAGTGGTTGATCCGAACAACCGCATTCTGCGGCTCTCGGAAGATTTGCGCGTCTCAGTCGTCGCCCGCCGCGGTATCGAGTTATATCGTGAAGGTCAATTAGCCGAAGCGCAACGCCAGTTGGAAGAAGCCCTCAAGCTCGACAAATCGAACTCGTGGGTTTACTACAACCTCGGCCTGATCTACCTCGAACAACGCAATTACGATCCGGCCATCGACAGCTTCAAGGCCGCACTTGACGGCAATTTGAAACCTTCGTGGATCGAAGTTTGGGCGCGCATCAAAATGGGCAACGCCTACGACGCCAAAGGCGACCGCACCCGCGCGACCAACGAATATAACAAAGCGGTTGAGTCCGGCATCAACTACGACAACGCCCAACAGACGGCCAAACAATATCTCGCCACGCCCTACGACCCGCGTGCCACGACGGCGGCGACACAAAGTTCGAGTAACTGAACGGACCAATCACCAACGCTACGCAAAAAGGCGAACGCGGCATCTGCCGCGTTCGCCTTTTACTTCATTGACTGTGGTCGATGTTCAAGACGGCGCTTTCGCGCTGTTGGCAGGCAACAGCCTCGCGCTCCCTGACTATCCCGGCGAAACGGCGACGACGCTGATCTTGTTTTGATCCGCGAGTCGGAGCATCTCTTCGCGGTCGAAGATGAGCGTCTTGCCGGCGGTCAGACAGAGGCAGGTCGCGCCCGCTGCGATCATCGTCTCGACAGTGGGGACGCCGACGACCGGAACGTCGAAGCGCATGTCCTGATCGGGCTTGGCGACTTTGACCACTGTCAGACGCCCGCGCGCCAATTCCCCAGCGCGGCGGACGGCCGCATCCGTGCCTTCCATCGCTTCAATCGCGACGCAGGCGCGCGCCCGCACCACGATGGTTTGACCGAGATCGAGCCGCGCGATTTCGCGGGCGACCGCGAGGCCATATTCAATGTCGCCCTCTTCGCGCTTGTCCGGCGCGCGGCGCGTTAGCGTGCCAGCCGCCGGCAAATGATCCGGCAGAAAATATGTCGAATCGATCAACTCGATGCCCTCGCCCGCCAACTCTTTCGCCACGCCGCCGATCAGCGCGTCAGTGTTGCGGCGCGGCAAGGAAAGTAGCAGCTTGAGCATCCGCACGTCGGGGAGCGCGCCGCTGAAAATCTGCACGTGCCGGACCTGCCCGGCCATGATCGCTTGCCGCACGCCCTCGCGCTTGAAGAACCGGATCATCTTCCCCAACTGTCCGATCCCGATCCACACGACGCTCCCGCTCGCCGCCGCAACCGCCTGTTCGATTTTCGGATCAGTCTCTTCCCTGATCGCTGCCACCGCTAGCGACACGCCCGCGCGCCGCGCGCCTTCCACGACCAGAAAAGGAAATTTCCCGTTGCCCGCGATCAAGCCGTAACGCAGAGCCGTCAAGGATGAGGGCGGAGGGATGAGGGATGAAGAAGATCCATCTCCCGTCTGTTTCTTACTCATCCCTCATCCCTTATTTAGTAACTCCCCGCTCCGAGGTTTCGATGAAGCGGAGCAGTTCTTTGACTTCGGGCGCGTTGGCGATCTCGGCGTGGATGCGCTCAAGGGCTTGGGTGGTGTTGAGCTTCGACGAAAGTAACAAGCGGAAGGCGTGATGCAGAGCATCAATCGTTTCTTTCGGGTAGTCGCGGCGCTTCATGCCGGTGGTGTTGAGGCCGTAACACTTGGCGTGGTTGCCGGCGGTGAGGGCGAAAGGCAAGGCGTCTTTGACGACGACTGAATAGCCGCCAACGTAAGCCTCGCAGCCAACCCGGCAGAATTGATGGACGCCGGAATACGCTCCGATGTTTGCCCCGTCCGCCACTTCGACATGACCGGCGAGCGTCGCCGCGTTCGCCATGATCACTTTGTCGCCGATCTGGCAATCATGCGCGATGTGTGCCTGCGCCATGATCAAACAGTCGTCGCCGATCCGCGTGAGCATCCCGCCGCCCGCCGTGCCCCGATGGATCGTGACGAACTCGCGGATGCGGTTACGCTTGCCGATTCGCGTCTCGGCCGGCTCACCTCGGTACTTCAAATCCTGCGAGGCCAACCCAATGGAGACGAACGGGTACAGGTGCGTCTCGTCGCCAATAGTCGTCCGCCCGTCGATTACGCCGTGCGATTCGACACGCACGCCGTCGCCGAGCGTCACCTCGTCGCCGATGATCACATACGGCCCGATGAAGCAGTCGCGCCCGACTTGAGCGCGCGGGCTAACAACGGCCGATGGATGCACGTTCATAAGGCACAAGGCAAGAGGCAAGAGGCAAGAGGCAAAAGTGAGAGACAAGACATGAGAGAAGAAATCTTTGGCGAGAGTTGCGTCGCCGGCGCGGCATTAAAGCTATCCAATTATTTAACTCTTTTCTCCCCCGCCTGCTCTCTCATTTTTGCCTTTTTGCCTCCGTCAGCTAAGCTGGCGACGGTCGGCGACGATGCTCATGATCTCGGCTTCGGCGACGATCCGGCCATTTACTTTAGCCTCGCCGCGCATTCGCTGGACGCGCGAGCCGACGCGCAAGGCAGTCACTTCCAGCATCAGCGTATCGCCCGGCACGACGGGATGACGGAAAGTCGCTTCTCTGATTTTCGTGAAAAGCGGAATTTTTTCTTCGCGGTCGGTGAATTCTCTTAACGCCAGAATCGCGCCTACCTGCGCCAGCGCCTCAATGATCAGGACGCCCGGCATCACCGGCGCGCCCGGATAGTGGCCCTGAAAAAACGGCTCGCCCATCGTCACCTGTTTGACGCCAACGATGCGCTCCTTCGGCACAAGTTCGATGATGCGGTCAACGAATAAAAAGGGCGGGCGGTGCGGCAGGATGTGCTGGATGGCGCGAACGTCGAGAAGAGTATCCATGATAGTGAGCAGTGAATGGTGAGCGGTGAAGAGTCTTGGGTGTGACTGCTCACTGCTCACCGCTCACTTCAAAGCTACGGGCGGGCGGCCGAGGCGGTCGCCGGCTTTAGGCGGTTGTATTCGGCGATGAATTCGCGGGTCACGTCCACACTGGGTCCGACATAGACGAACGCCTCTGCCATGCGGCTGACATCAATGATCACAGAGATGCCGCGCTGCTGTGCGAACGCTTGCATGGTGGTGAAGACATCTTCCTGCAACGGCCCCAGCACTTCCGCCAGACGCTTTTGCCCGGCGTTCTGCAGATCTTCTGCCTTACGGTCAATGTCTTTCTTCATCTGTTCGGCCTGCTCGACTTTCTGCTGGGTGGCGGCCGGTGCGGCGACTTGCTGCGTCTTGCGGATGTCTTCAACCAGCGCCTCGTAGCGCTTTTTCATATTCTCAATATCATCACCCATCGGCTTGAACTGCGTGCTGACGCTTTTGAAGGCGTTGACGACGCGAGTAATGCCTTCTTTCTCGTCGCCGAAGGCACGCGAGTCGATGATAGCGACTTTGCCGGCGAGGTTAGCGCCGGCAGTGGTGACGGCCGGTTGGCCGGTGTTAGTGGCGGGCGGACGGGCAGCAGCGGGAGACGGCGTAGCTGCTGTGGTGGCGGCCGGACGCGCGGGGGCGCCGGCGGCCGGGCGCGTCTGTGCGAAAGTCGGGAGGGCGGTCATCACTAATGCCGCGAGCACGATGGCGGCGCTCATCAAACGAAATTGTCTCATGATCTTTCTTGTACTGCTCCTTAAACAGTTAAAAGGACGGCGCATTATCGCGTCAGTCTCCAACACTCTCGACGATCAGTTGTGCGCCGCGCCCGGTAGTTTACTCTTGACGGTTTAAAAAGTCCGCCCGATGCTGAAGCGAAATACGCTCCTCTTTTCGTTAAAGAACAACGGCACCTCGTCGCTGACGCCGGTGCGCGCGTTCGGGTTATAAGCGTAAATCAGTCTAAATGGCACGTTGACGACCGGCAGTTGCACGCGCACCTCCGCGCCGAGGCTGGAGCGGAAGTCGCCGATCTTGTCAAAGACGGCCTGCGAGAGCCTGACCGCCGTGTTGGTCTGCGCCTCGCCGCGCAAGTACACTTGCTGAAAGCCGAAGGGCAACAGCGTATTCGGATCGAGGGGCGAAATGCCGCGGGCACTGTTCAACTCGTCGGCCGTCACTAGCCGGTTGTCACGCGCGACCAAGCCAAGCTCAAAGCCGAAAATCGGCGGCCCGTTGATCGCCAGATTCGGGTTAGCTGCAAACGCCAGCACGCTCAAATTGTTGCGCCCCGCCCCGAGAGTTTGCAAAAACGGCTGGTCGGCATTAAACGTCGAAGAGAAAATCTGATCCTGAGTGTTCCGCAAATTGAAAGCCGAACCGATGTCGGCGAACGCCGCCAAGCTGACAGGGCCGAAGATCGGCACACGGTACTCAAAGTTCCCCAACAGTTGGGTGTCCGCTCCGACCGGCTGAAAGCCGGTCGAGAGAGCTTGCGGGTTCGGGCCGTTCGGGCCGTTAAAGAC
>JACCRA010000187.1 GCA_013813825.1 Pyrinomonadaceae bacterium
ACCTCGGTGACATGGCGCAGTGGCTCTCGCCCGGCCTGCGGATTCAGGTCGAATTTTACGAAGGCCGGCCCATCGGCATCGACCTTCCGCCCTCGCTTGAATTAACCGTGGTTACCACCGAGCCGACGCTTAAAGGCGCGACCGTCTCCAATGTCAACAAGCCCGCGACGCTCGAAAACGGCGTCACTATTCCGGTGCCCCCTTTCATCAACGAAGGCGACCGCATTCGCGTCGATCCCATCGAATCGCGCTACATGGAACGCGTCAAATAAAGTGCGGAGTGCGGAGTAACGAGTGACAGTCTCTTTACTCAACACTCAGCGCCCATCACTAAGCACTGATGTACTTTCTCTACAGCCTACTGCTCACCCTCGGTCTGTGCGCGCTATTGCCCTTTTTTTTACTGGCGGCCTTGCGCCATGGGAAATACCTGGCCGGGCTAGGTGAGCGGTTGGGCGGTGTTGCGCCGTTGAACACTGGCGGCTGTCCTGTAATTTGGCTGCATTGCGTTTCGGTCGGCGAAGCGCAGGCGGCCAGACCGTTGGCGCAAGCCCTCCTCTCCCGTTACCCTTCGCACGCGCTCGTCGTTTCGACCACAACCTTGACCGGGCAACAACTGGCCCGCGAAGTGTTTCGCGACTCAGCGGCGGCAATCTTTTACTTTCCGCTCGACTGGAAGTGGACGGTGCGGCGGACGCTACGCTCGATCCGTCCCGCGCTGGTGCTCATCATGGAGACGGAATTGTGGCCGCGCTTTTTGCGCGAGTGCCACGCGCTTGATATTCCCGTCGCACTGGTCAACGGGCGCGTCTCCGAAAGATCGTTTCGCGGCTACCGGCGTCTGGGGCCGCTCATCCGGCGAACTGTCAACGATCTTTCCCTGGCGCTGACGCAAACTGAGGGGGACGCTGCCCGACTCCGCGCTCTCGGGCTGCCGGCGGAACGAATTCAAGTTTCGGGCAACGTCAAATTCGACGTTGAATTCGCCGCCGGGGACCAAGCGTTAACGGTGGACCTAAGCGAGCGATTCGGTCTGGGCGACGGACGGTCGCTCATCGTGGCGGCGAGCACGCACGCGCCGGAAGAAGCCGTCTGCCTTGCTGCTTTCACGCGGCTGCGCTCGGAATCAAGCAGCGCACCGCTGCCGCGACTGCTGATTGCCCCCCGTCATCCCGAGCGTTTCGCCGAAGTTGCACAGTTGCTGGAAGAGTCCGGCCTTCGTTGGTCGCGGCGTTCGGCGGAAGCGTTAGAGAGTGATCGTCAGGGGGAAGTGATCCTCCTCGATTCAATCGGCGAGGTGCGCGCCGTTTATTCGCTGGCGGAACTGGTTTTCGTCGGCGGCAGCATCGCGCGCACTGGCGGCCATAACGTGCTGGAACCGGCCGCCGCCGGCAAGTGCGTCATTACGGGCGCGCATACGTTTAACTTCGCCGCAGTCGTCCACGACTTTTTAGAGCAGAGGGCAATGATCCAACTCCCCGACGAGGCCGACGCGCTGATCACGGTGACTTTGGCCCGCACTTTTCGCGAGTTGCTCGACGATGGCGACAAGCGCCGGCAACTAGGGCAGCGAGCTTGGGCCGTGCTCTCTTGCAATCGCGGCGCGACCACTCGCAGCGTCGAAATGCTCGCGCCCCTCTTCCAACCGGGACTTCCGATTAAGAATTGGCAGCCGACTGCCGAGACCTCCGCGACTCACGTTAAGCCTCAAACTTCAAATCTTCCCCCGCCGTCATGTCCCTGATTTCATCAGCCGCGCTCGCTCCGTTTAGCGTCCTTTACGGCGCTGTGACGCGCACGCGCCATGCGCTATACCAGTCGGGACTGTTGCCCGTTCACGATGTGGGCGCGCCTGTCATTAGCGTCGGGAACATCACGGCGGGAGGAACCGGGAAGACACCGCTGGTCGCGTGGCTCGCGCGCGCCGCAGCGGCCGAGGGGCGGCGCGTGTGCGTGCTCAGTCGGGGTTACAAACGCGCCGATCCGGGGCGGCGCGTGCTCGTCTCGGACGGCAAGCAACTATTGGCCGGCGCGCGCGAGGGCGGCGACGAGCCGCGCCTGCTGGCCGAAAATTTACTTGGCGCGGCGGCCATCGTCAGCGACGCGGATCGCGTGGCGGCGGCCGTGTGGGCGCGCCAACATCTGGGCAGCGACCTCTTTATCCTCGACGACGGTTTCCAGCACTTCCGCATCCAACGCGATCTGAACATCGTGGTGCTCGACGCGACAGACCCATGGGGCGGCGGGCGGTTCCTTCCGCGCGGCCGCTTGCGCGAATCGCCCTCCGGCCTGCGGCGCGCGGACTGCATCGTCATGACCCGCGCCGAACTTACCGCAGACCTCGCTAAACTGCGCGATTCCGTCCGGCGGCAGAGCGGGAATCGTCCTGTGCTGACCGCGCACACTCGAACTTCCCGCCTCCGCCCCTTGTGCCCGACGCCGCCCCCTCCCGATGTGATTGAGCACGCCAAGCCGACTGGTCCCTTCGCGGCGTTTTGCGCCCTCGGCAATCCGCAGGCTTTTTTCGCACACTCGCGCCAAGACCAATTCCCGCTTGCCCTTACCCGTGCCTTCCCGGATCATCACGCTTACACACAACATGACATTGACGCGCTGGCCGCCGAAGCCGCGCGGAATGGCGCGCAAGCTCTGCTGACGACGGCTAAGGATGCCGTCAAACTCGGTGAGTTGAACTTCGCACTCCCGTGCTTTGTGTTGGAGATCGAATTGACGTTCGACGATGAAGCAACAATGCGCGAACTGCTGAGAGCGGTGTTAGCAAGTTAGCCAGGCGAAAATTTCCGGTTAGCTCCACTAGACTTCGCGAGTGCGTGAAAGCTCATCCGACAATCGAAGTTTAGTTCCTCTGTTATCTCAACCGCCGTTAGAGCAAGTCGTCAAAATGGCAGAGCCAATCATTTTGATTGACTGATTGTTGTCACTGCACGCCTTCTCCACGCCAGAAACCTTCGTTATTCCCACAATTTAAGGTGTTCCGGCCGTCTCCGAACGCGGCATATTGATTGCTGCGAGTGCGGCCAGTAGAGCGCTCTCACAGGCGTTGACCGACGTGCCATTAGAGCTATCTTCTCGTTTTCCAAACATCTAGTTAATGCAGACTGCCTACAAAAGCCGGCTCGCTAAACTGCTCATCCTGTTCGTCACGGCAATGGGCGCGGCGGCTTGCGTCCACTCCGCGATCTATCTCCCCGTGGCCCGGTTGGACTTTCGGTTCTGGCTGCTGGCGCTGATCACCGTCACCCTCGGCTGCCGCCTCAAAGTGCAGATTCCGCGCGTCAGGAGCGAAGTAACGGTCTCGGAAACTTTCATCTTCCTCACCATGCTGCTCTTCGACGGCGAGGCGGCGGTGCTGCTCGCGGCGCTGGATGCTTTTCTGACCTCGCGGCGCTGCGGTCTGCGCGCGCTGCACCACTTCTTCAACGCGGCGGTGATGGCCTGCTCCTACTTCCTCACCGCATTGGCGCTGCGTCTGTGCTTCGGCCCGATCACGCTGCTGCCGAACAACACTTCGACAGCCAAACTCATCTCCGCCATCGGCGTGATGGCAATAGTACAGTACGTCGTCAACTCCGGCTTAGTCGCGGCGACGACGGCGTTGCGGAAGGGCGATCCGATCTGGCACACGTGGCGGCATTATTACTTGTACACGTCGCTGACTTACGTGGCGGGCGCGTCGATGGCGACGTTGATCGCAAAGATGACCAACGTCGTCGGCTTCTTCCCCTTCCTCGCCACCGCGCCGGTCGTCGCCATTATCTATCTGACTTATTACTTCTATTTGAAAAGCGACGAGATTAAAACGGCGCAGGTGGAACAGGCCGAGCAGCACGTTAAGGAACTTTCGCGCCACATCTCGGAGATGGAGCGGATCAGCCATGCGCTACAGGAGAGCGAACAACACTTTCGCAACGCCTTTGACTACGCCTCGACCGGCATGGCGCTCGTCTCGCCGGACGGCCATTGGCTCCAAGTCAACCGCTCGCTCTGCGAACTTGTGGGCTACACCGAAGAGGAATTGCTGGTGAGCAACTACCAGTCGATCACGCACTCGGACGATCTCGGCAATTTGCTGGTGTACATTCACCACCTACTCGACGGCGAAATCCCAACCCATCAAATGGAGCAGCGTTACCTGCATCGGCTCGGCCGTTCGGTGTGGGTGCTGCTGAGTGTTTCGCTTGTCCACAGCGCCGAAGGTCGGCCGCTTCACTTCATCTTCCAGATTCAAGACATCACGGATCGAAAGCGCGCCGAGGAACAACTGCTGCATGATGCCTTCCACGACGCACTGACAGGGCTGCCCAATCGCGCGCTCTTCATGGACCACTTGAAGGTGGCCGTCGAACGCACGAGGCGTAATCGCCAGCGGATGTTTGCCGTCCTTTTCCTCGACCTTGACCGCTTCAAAGTGATCAATGACAGTCTCGGCCACATGATCGGCGATCAACTTTTGATCTCCATCGCGCGCCGCCTCGAAGCCTGTCTGCGTCCCAGCGACATGGTGGCGCGCCTCGGCGGCGACGAGTTCACGATCCTCCTACGCGATATCGAACACGAGTCCGAGGCCTCCGACGTGGCCGAACGCATCAAGAATTCTTTGTGCCAGCCCTTCGATCTCCGCGGTCACGATGTTTTCACCGGTGTCAGCATCGGCATCGCTCCGAGCAGCATTGGCTACGACAAAGCCGAAGACATCCTGCGCGACGCCGACACAGCGATGTATCGCGCCAAGTCGCTCGGCAAGATGCGGCACGAAGTCTTCGTTAAGACGATGCACTTCAGCGCCATGCACCAACTCCAGATGGAGACCGATCTCCGCCACGCCATTGAGCGCGAGGAGTTTTTTGTCCACTACCAGCCCATCGTCTCGATTGACTCCGGCGCGCTGGAAGGCTTCGAGGCGCTGGTGCGCTGGCAGCACCCGGAGCGCGGATTGATCATGCCCGATAAATTTGTTTCCCTCGCCGAGGAAACCGGATTAATTCTTCCCATCGGCCGCTTCGTGCTGCGCGAAGCCTGCAACCAGATGCGGCGTTGGCAAGACCAGTCCGCGCTGGCGCTGCCGCTGACGATGAGCGTCAACCTCTCAAACAAACAATTCACGCAGCCTGACTTAATCGATCAGATCAAGGCGATCCTGCAAGAAACCCGCCTCGACCCGCGCTGTCTGAAGTTGGAGATTACCGAGAGCGTCGTGATGGAGAATATCGAAACGGCGACCGAGATGCTGACACAACTTCGCCTGCTTGGCGTCACCTTAAGCATCGACGATTTCGGCACCGGCTATTCCAGCCTGAGCTATCTGCACCGCTTCCCAATCAACACGTTGAAGATCGACCGCTCGTTCGTCAGCCGGATGTCAGAGAACAACGAGAACGCCGAGATTGTCCGTACCATCGTTATGCTCGCCCACAATCTCAACATGGACGTGGTCGCCGAAGGCGTCGAGACTACCGAACAACTGTCGCAGTTGCGCGAGCTTGGCTGTCAGTCTGGGCAGGGCTATTTATTCTCAAAGCCCATCGATTGCCAAACGGCACTCGCCTTCATCCTCGCCCAACACCAGTGGCTTAACGCACATCCACAGGCCTTCGAGATCGAGCAGGTCAACGAGGTCGAAGTCCTCGGCAGCCGCCTCTTAATGTAACCACGGGAGCACAGGCGCGCGCCTGCCAAACGTGCATTATGTTGTTTTTGGTATGCTCCAGAGTATGAATGAATCGAGAGAATATAAAATCCGATCATTGACGCCATTAGACCAAGCGTTCTTGTGGGAGATGCTTTATCAATCTCTTCATGTCCCAGATGGTGGCGCACCTTTTGAAAGAAGTGTTCTTAATCAGCCTGAGATTGCCAAGTACGTTAAAGATTGGGGGCGTAAAGGTGATTCTGGCTTCGTGGCAGTGGATGAGAATAACCGCTCAGTCGGAGCAATTTGGTTGCGCTTATTGAAAGGTGAGGAGAAAGGCTTTGGTTACGTTGACGAGCGAACACCTGAGTTAGGCATGGCGGTGTTAGCCGAATGTCGCGGTCAAGGAATCGGGACAAGTTTGCTTTCATGCCTTATCAAATCGGCGGCAGGTGTTTATGAATATATTTCTCTGAGCGTGGCGGCAGGCAATCCTGCGATGCGTTTGTATCAGAGGCAAGGATTTGAAGCAGTCGGGGAAGATAGTGGTTCGATAATAATGAAAAGAAAGTTGAAGGCCAACTGATGCCGCAGCGCAACATAACAATTTGCCCAAGCAGCCCACAATCAGCCTGTCTCCTTCCGGTTCAAGTTGATTGCGGGCTGCTTAACTCAAGCGTTAGCCCGCTCAATGCAGATTGGGGTGCCTACGCTCCCGATTAGTGGCGGCGGACTTTAATACTTCGGCACGCTCGGATCGACTTCATTTGACCAAGCCGTAATGCCGCCCTTGAGGTTGACGAGGCGGCCCGCGTAGCCCGCGCGCTTGAGGGCTTCGATGGCTTTGGCGCTGCGCCCGCCCGCTTTGCAATGAACCACTGTTTCGCGCGCCGGATCGATCTCGGCGGCGCGGTTGACCACCTGACCGAGCGGGATCAATTTCGCCTGTTCGAGCCGCGCGATCTCATATTCGTTCGGCTCGCGCACGTCGATAATCTGAATATCGTCGCCGCGATCCAGTCGTTCTTTCAATTCGGTGGCCGTCATCTCTTCCATCTCTAGTTTTTCCTCCACCAGCGTCTGGCCTGTTTCATTTGTCTGCGGCCTCAGTCCGCAGAATTCTTCATAATCGATCAACTCTTTAATCGTCGCCCGCTCGCCGCACACCGGGCAGTCCGGGTCTTTCCGCAATTTCAACTCGCGGAAACGCATCTTCCAAGCGTCAAACAACAGTAGGCGGTTAATGAGCGGCTCGCCGCCACCGAGGATCAGCTTGATCGCCTCGTTGGCCTGAATCGCGCCGACAATGCCGGGCAGCACGCCGAGCACGCCGCCTTCAGCGCACGAAGGGACCAATCCCGGCGGTGGCGGCTCCGCGTACAGGCAGCGATAGCACGCGCCCCGCTCCGCCCAGAAGACGCTCGCCTGCCCCTCGAAGCGAAAGATTGAGCCATAAACATTCGGCTTCCCCGTCAGCACGCAGGCGTCATTGACCAGATACCGCGTCGGGAAGTTGTCCGTCCCGTCAACCACGATGTCGTACTCGCGGAACAATTCCAGCGCGTTCTCACTCGTCAGTCTGATTTCATAAGTCTCAATGCGGACGTGCGGATTGATGTCCTGCAATCTGTCTTTCGCCGACTCGATCTTTGGTCGCCCGATGTCTTTGGTCCCATGCACGATCTGCCGCTGCAAGTTCGAGGCGTCCACTACGTCGAAGTCCACGATCCCCAAATGCCCCACGCCCGCCGCCGTCAAGTACATCCCCAGCGGCGCGCCCAAACCACCTGTCCCGATCATCAACACCCGCGCCGCCTTCAATTTCCGCTGCCCCTCCATTCCCACTTCCGGCATGATCAAATGACGGCTGTATCTCGCGATCTCATCGTTGCCGAGCGCCGGCAACTCCTTTTTCTCGAACGCCTCTTCCTCCGCCGCCACCATCCCACCCGCAATCGACGGCACGATAGAGATCGTGTCGCCGTCCTTCAACGGCGTCTCCAGTTTCCCCGCGTGCCGGATGTCCTCGTCGTTCACATACACGTTGACGAAGTTCCGCAGCGTGTCCGCTCCGCTGTACAAATGCTTTCGCAAATCCGCGTTTGCGCTGACCAGACGCTCCAACGCCTCGCCCACCGTCCCCGCCTCGACTTCCATTTCCAGTTGCCCGCCAGCGAACTGCCTCAGCGCGGTCGGAATTAAAATTGTCACTATCATGTACCACTCTCCGTTCGCCAACCGGCTCGCTCAGATTGAGCAAGCCATTTTTTGAGTTATTCTTTCAACTAAGAACTCGCCGCCAAACGATCTTCAATCTTTTCTTCGTTGAATCTCGACCGATCTGCTTCCAACTCCCACGACAGCAGATCGATGGCTTTGCCTTGTTTCACCGACACGATGACGTAAGACCACGTCGGCCATGCGTGTTCGAGATCGAAGCTGGAGGGGATAGCGGGATGATCCGGATGCGAATGGTAGTTGCCGACCACGTCCAGCTTCAGTTCGCGCGCGTGACGCTCGCCGCGCATCAGTTCTTCGGGGAGGATCAAGGAACGGTTGTGCCGCGCCTGTTCTTCGCGGGCGTTCGAGACCGGATAAATTTCCGTCACCACTTTGCGCCCGCCCTCGTCGAAGTGGCCGATCAGCAGCCCACAGCATTCGTGCGGGTACTCGGCCTCGCCGTGGCGGCGAATCTCTGCTTGCTGCGGCTCGGCAATCAAGATCACGCGCGACCTTCTTCCCAAAACTCTTCGTTCAAGTATCTGCCGCCGCCATCACACAAGATCGTGACGATCACGGAACCGGGCGGCGACTCGCGCGCGGTTTGGAGAGCCGCGCAAACGTTCGCGCCCGCACTGACGCCGACGAGCAAACCTTCTTCGCGCGCGAGTCGGCGCGCCATCGCCTGCGCGTCTTCGGTGGCGACATCAATCTGCGCGTCGGCCAGCTTCGCGTCGTAAATACCCGGCACGATGGTCGTCGGCAGATGCCGCATTCCTTCCAGCCCGTGGAGCGGCGAGTCGGGTTGCATCTGGATTACTCTGACGCGCGGGTTCAACTCGCGCAGCCTGCGCCCGACGCCGATGAGCGTGCCCGACGTGCCGATGCCGGAGACGAAGTGCGTGACCCGGCCTGCCGTCTGCTCCCAGATTTCCAGCGCGGTGCCGCCGTAATGGGCGCGCCAGTTGGCGTCGTTGTCGTACTGGTTCGGGTAAAAGTATTTTTCCGGTTCGCGTTGAACTATTTCCTGCGCGCGGAGTTGCGCGCCGTCCGAACTGAGAAGCGGCTCAGTCTCGATCAATTCCGCGCCATAGACGCGCATCAAGCGCTTGCGCTCGACGCTCGCGTTGCGCGGCAGGCATAGCGTGACGTGGTAACCAAGTACCGCCCCGATCATCGCGTAAGCGATGCCGGTATTGCCGCTCGTCGCGTCGATAATAATTTTACCGGGCGTTAATCGTCCGCCGTACTCACCTTCGAGAATCATCGATAGTGCCGCGCGATCCTTAACCGACCCGCTCGGATTCAAGTGCTCGGCCTTCGCATAAATTGCGACGCCATCCGGCAATTCATTCGCCACCCGCCGCAAGCGCACCAGCGGCGTGTTCCCGACCTGCGCTAACAAATCGTCTCGCGCGTCTAGAATGTTTTCCTGCTCGACTACCCGCTGGGACATGGATTACAGCACCAATCTCGGACTAGCGATATAAAGTCTCAAATTTGAAACTTGAAACTTCAAGATAAGCATCTGGCATTTAACTCTTCAAAGCTGACGCGCAGATCTTAAACACCCGACTCGAAATTTCTAATCAAAGGTCGTCATACTGCCTGAAGCGCCTGCTCGATGTCGGCGATGATGTCGCCGAGGTCTTCGATGCCGACTGAAATGCGAACGAGGCTATCGGTGATCCCGATCTGCTGGCGGTGCGCAGGTGGGATGTTGCGGTGCGAAGCCGTCACCGGATGCAGCACGCAGGTCACGACATCGCCGAGACTCGTCAGGCGCACGCACAATTGAAGCGCATCCATGAAACGGTAGGCCGCTGCCTTCGTGTTCTCGCGCAGTTCGATGGAGACCAGCGCGCCGGTGTGCGGGGCGCGCAACATCCGGCTGGCGAGTTGGCAATTTTTCCCTTTAATACCGAGTCCGGGGTGATAGACACGCGCGACGCGGGGATGGCGCGCCAACTGTTCGGCCAACTGGCGCGCGTTCGCACACTGCCGGTCGAGCCTGACTCCTAACGTCTTCACTCCGCGCAAAATCTCATGCGCTTCCCACACGCTCAACACACCGCCGATCAGATTACGTGCTTGTGTGAGACCCTCCATCGTCTCTTCGTCGCGCGCCACTGCCACGCCGCCAGTCGCGTCGCCGTGCCCGCTCAGGTACTTCGTCGCGCTGTGGGCGACGATGTCCGCGCCGAAGCGTAGCGGCTGGCACAGGTACGGAGAGGCAAAAGTATTGTCGATGATCAAACGCGCCCCGACTCCATGCGCCACCTCGGCGCACGCCTCGATGTCACACACTTTCAGCAGCGGGTTCGAGATGGTCTCGGCAATCAGAGCGCGCGGACGCACCTGTCGCGCGATGGCCTCTAACTGCTCGACATCGCCGAAGTCAACCATTACGGTCTGCACTCCGAGTTTGCCGAAGACGGTGTGCAACAGGTTCGTGGTCGTCCCGTATAAATCCTGAGCGGCCAGCACGATCGCGCCGGGCGTCAGATCGCAGGCCAGCAACGAGGCGTGGATGGCGGCCATGCCCGAACCGTAAGCGCAAGCGCCTGCGCCGCGCTCCAGCGTTTGCATCGCCGCCTCGAGGGCGGACACGGTGGGGTTGCCAAAGCGCGAGTAGGCATAACCGGGCTGGTCGCCCGCGAACACCCGATCAACTTCCGCCATCGTGTCGTAGGAATAAGTGGTAGTGGTATAGACGGGCGTGGCGACCGGCGTGCCCGGCAACTGCGGCAGGCGCTCGCCGGCGTGAACCAACTGCGTCAACAACTCAAGCTCGCGCTCCCGTTTGACAGTTTTTTGCTGTGCCTGCTTCATGGCCCTCCCGAACCGCAATGTTTTCCGCCGCAATCATGGACAGTGCGCGCCGCCCGCCGTCGTTGTCGCCCTATCTGGGCAGCAAACTCGGACGCCACTGCGAACCTGCGACGTTCAGAAATTGTTTAAGTCCTTCACATCATAAGCGCCGCGCCGTTCTCTGGCAATCAGCCTTGCAAAGTCTCTGAGAGGGTTGTTTTGGCGCGGCGCTACAGTGTCTCGCGGCGGAGATTTTTAAGAAAGGGTGCGCTTCGCGAAATACCAGTCGGTCACGTCGTACTCTGATTGCAGGCTGCGCTTCTCCGCGTCGGCGGTGGTTTGGGGCGGTGGGACGATCACCTGATCTCCCGGTTGCCAGTTGGCGGGAGTCGAGCAGGCGTTAGTGTCGGCCGTCTGCAAGCCGTCGATGGCGCGCAGGATTTCATCGATGTTGCGCCCCAAAGACATCGGGTAATAAATCAGCGCGCGGATAATGCCCTTCGGATCGATGACGAAAACCGCGCGGACGGTCGCGGTCTCCGACGCCGCCGGGTGAATCAAACCGAACTGTTGTGCCACTTTCGTGTCGAGATCGGCGATTACGGGGAAGCCGATTTTAACATCGAAATGCTCTTCGATATTTCTGATCCAAGCGATATGCGCCGGGATGGAATCGACCGAGAGTCCGATCAGTTGCACGTCGCGCTTCTCGAACTCTTCGGCGCGTTTGGCGAACTCGATGAACTCGGTGGAGCAGACCGGTGTGAAGTCGGCGGGGTGCGAGAACAAAACGACCCAGCGGCCTTTGAAGTCTGATAGTTTCAACATGCCGTGCGTTGATTTGGCTTCAAAGTCCGGGGCCGGTTCGTTGATGCGCGGCATCGAAGGCGACATGGCGGTAGCAATTTCACTCATCAGAGAACTCCTTCTTTAATTTTCTTTTTGAAAACTTTGAACGTGATTTTATCTTAAATCAACAACGCACGCCTGCCAATAGTCGCCATTCATCGAATCAGCACTCTTAAAGTTTATTAAACCTCTTGCAATAATCATTTTGACTGAGTTCCAAAGCTACCAAAAATCTCCATGGGTTGAACTGTCTTTTCGGGAGGCGACTGATGCAACAGATCTCTTAAGAACAATGTTATGACATCGAGTTTTTTTGTACTTGAACCACTCATGCGGTATTCAAGGCTTTTCATCCTATGCTAGAGTGCTTTCACACGATACCGTGTACTGCTTACGCCCCTTGACGTAGAATGTTACCCACGCCCAATTCAGACCTCGCTGAAGATGCGGCTATTCTCTCGCGAAATCACCTGTTAGAACCGCCTCAAAATTTTTCCAGCATGACCGGCCGCACGTGGCACGGTCATTGCTAAAGTGACAAACCGAAGGCTGCGTCGCGTCGATGTCCTACACTAGTAAACGCGACGCGCCACAGCAGGAGGAAAATTTCCGATGACTAAGAGAACTCATTATTTGGCGCAACGTGTACTCAGTCTCTGTGTGCTGCTCACTCTCGTGGCCGGCGCGGTGCTACCCGTCGCGGCGGCGCAACGACGCCGGAGCAGGCCGCGCCTCGGCACAGCGGCACGGCGCCCCTCGCCCGCTTCGCCACGCTATTACACTATTAATTCCGACGAGACGATTCGCGTCCGCATGGACAGTTCGCTCAGTTCCAAAACCGCGCGCATCGGCGACCGTTTTTCAACGACTGTCACCGATCCGGTTTATGCGAACGGCGTGGAAGTAATTCCGGCGGGCAGTAAAGTGTGGGGCCGCGTGTCAGCCGTCAAGCGCGCTGGAGGCCGTTCGCCCGGCACGCTCTCGGTCGGCTTTAACTCTGTGGAGTTGCCGAGCAGAGCGCGCCACACGATTAACGGCTCGCTGACCAGCCTCGAAGCCGACGACGTTAATTCCGACTCGGAGAGCACGGTCGGAGGTCGCTCTAACCGGAAACGCGATGCTGTTTTCATCGGCGGCGGCGCGGCGACGGGCGCAATTATTGGCGCCATCGCCGGCGGCGGTAAGGGCGCGGGCATCGGCGCTATTCTCGGCGGCGGTCTCGGCACGGTCGGGCGTGTTTTCGAGAAAGAGAAAGAGGCCGAAGTTAAATCCGGCACCGAGTTCGGCGTGATTCTGAACCGGAGCGTCTCACTCCCCGCAACGGGCGCGCGCTAGTTTTCACGAGATCGGCAACCAAGCGGTTGTCGGTGCGGAGGGAGCCGGCTTGCGAAGGGGAGAGCGCGGGCCGGCTTCCGACAAAATCAGATTCTACAAGTTCGGTCGCCCCTGTCATTACGTAAGTGAGCGACCGTTTAAGAGAGGCCCGGAGCGAAGGGGAGAGCGCGCCGGGCTTCTCTTTTTGCGTTCGGCTTATAGCCACCGTGTCATCGTCCTTCCATCGTCGAGTCTGTCGCGCTACTGCAATGACTTACAACAATAACTAGTAGTTCTTCGACATCGACCGGCGTCGGCAGATGAATTTGATAGCCGGCTTCCAACGCCCGCCTGCGATCCTTCAACAAATGTATATACCGTCAGCATTACCACTAGGGTGTTGCTACCGCGCTGTGCGGGCAGCGCCCATACCTTGCGGAACTATTCGTAACCGTCTGAGCAGTTCGGCACTATCAACTAAATTACTTTGAGTTGTCCGGGCATACCGCCTGCTCATCGTAAGGGAGCAAGGGCGAAAAGGCAGCGTCATCAAAACATGAAACGCGCTTCTTTCTTCAAGAGCACAAAGGAGGGAGAGATTTAACGCGCGCCGCTGGCCTCGCCTCGCTCCACGCGGCGGTAAACGATCCGCCCGCCGGTAATCGCGGCGACGGCCGCGCCGCGCATCGCCCGATTGTCGAATGGTGTGTTGCGGCTCTTCGATTTCGAGTCGGCGGCGTTAAAAGTCCAGTCGAGATCGGGATCGAGAATCGTCACGTCGCCCCACGCGCCAACTCTGAGGGTGCCACGATCCGTCAAGCTGAAAATCTTCGCCGGGTTGACGCTGCATAACTCGACCAGACGCTCCAATCCTATCGCGCCGGAATGCACAAGCTGATCAAGTGCTAATCCAATGGCCGTCTCCAAGCCGGTGATACCGAACGGAGCTTGATCGTATTCGAGGGCTTTCTCGTCCGCGTGATGCGGCGCGTGGTCGGTGGCGATAGCGTCAATGGTGCCGTCGCGCAAGGCTTCCAAGATCGCCGCGATGTGCTCCGCGCTCCGCAGCGGCGGGCACATCTTCGTGTTCGTGTCGTAGCCCTCAACCGCCTCGTCCGTCAACGTAAAGTGGTGGGGCGTCACTTCACAGGTCACACGCAGATGACGCTCTTTGGCGCGGCGCACGGCATCGAGCGCGCCAATGGTGGAGACATGCGCGAGATGCACGCGCGCTCCGGTCAGTTCCGCCAGCGCGCAGTCGCGTAGCGCGTCCAACTCTTCGGCCAGTGCTGGATGGCCGCGCAGGCCCAGCCGGAGGGACCAGTTCCCTTCGTGCATCACGCCGCCCGCCGACAGAGACTTATCCTCGCAGTGATCCATCACCGGCAGATCGAAGCCGCGCGCGTATTCCAACGCGCGGCGCATCATACCGGCAGAGGGGATGGGGTGACCGTCGTCGGTGACGGCGACGATTCCGGCGCGCCGCATCTCGCCCATCTCGGCCAACTCCGTGCCCTGCGATCCCTTCGTGATCGCGCCGACGGGAAAGACATTAGCGAGGCCGGCGGCTGCTGCTTGCTCGATAATGAAGCGCGTCACCGCCGGGCTGTCATTGACCGGATCGGTGTTCGGCATCGCGCAGACGCTCGTGAAGCCGCCGGCGACGGCTGCGCGCGCGCCCGTCTCAATCGTTTCTTTATATTCTTGCCCCGGCTCGCGCAAATGCGTGTGCAAATCGATGAAGCCGGGCGCGACGACAAGGCCGGTGGCGTCGAACACTTCCGCCCCTTCCGGCACGCCATCACCGCGATTGAGCAAGCCCGCGACGCGCCCATTTTCGAGCAACAAATTCATGCCGGCGTTGAGGCCCTGCGT
>JACCRA010000203.1 GCA_013813825.1 Pyrinomonadaceae bacterium
CCTGCACCTTCATCGCTTCTTTCGTCTCGGCTTCAGGAGCCTGCTGTGGCGGCTTCGCCGGTTGCTGCTGCGGCGGAATTGTCGCCGGGGCGTTGTCAGATGTTGCTACCCACCGGTGATTGTCGGCGCTTGCATTGGTGGAGGTAGTAGCGGGCCCAATCGAGAGAGCGCCGCACGCACCGGCGGCGACCACGACGCAGATCAGTTGGCGAAGTTTCTTCGACATGATTCTTCCCTTCAATGTTATTGAACGTTTGCACCAGACGGGGGAGCGCGATGCCGCCTACTCTAGCCGACGCCCGCGGCTCGCGGCAAGGGGCAAAGCCTGCTGGTGGGGGCAGAATTAAGACAGTGCGACTTTGTCATATACTTCTTTGAGCGCCAGAGCACACTGGATAGCAACCAACTGAACGACACCGTCCGGCAAGCGCGTCTCGGAATACAGCCACCCCTCATCTGATTGTTTGATAAATTGTTCGATGCGGTATTCATCCTGTGCAACCAGCAAATACCCGGCAAGTGATTTTACTGTCCGGTAGTGCCTAAACTTTTCGCCGCGATCATAACTCTCAGTAGATTCAGAGAGCACCTCGATTATCAAAGTCGGATTCAGCAAAGTGTCAACATAATCATCCTCAAACTTCGGCTCACCGCAGACAACGACCACATCCGGGTAGGTGTACAAGCCGGTAGTAGGAATTTTGACGCGCATATCATTGGGGTACAATTCACATGGCCGCCCTTTCAATTGCTGGGTCAATTCTCTGGTCAGGTTGGCGACGATTAGGTTGTGCTCCCGGCTGGCGCCAACCATCGCGAACATCTCGCCATTAAAGTATTCGCTCTTGACGTGAGCTTTACGCTCGATAGTCAGATACGCCTCCGATGACAAATATAAGTCGGGCTGGCTAGACATGAAGGTCTCCATGTTCTGGAATTCAACTGAGCCAAATATAGCATGAAGTTGCAAGATAGATCGGAGCGCCGAGTCAACACCAAATCGCCATTTGCTGTCCTCCTATTTCCCGCCCGCGCTGCTGGTCGCTTCTGCTCGAAGGTGCGTCTCAAATAGTTTGAGAATCCGTTTGTATTCGTCCGCCCAACTCGTCTCGCGCTCGAACGAGTGGTCCTCCACGGGATAGACGGCCAGTTCCCAATTCTCTTTCCGCAGTTCGATCAGCCGCTGAACCAGTCGCACCGTATCTTGGAAATGGACGTTGGCATCCACCATGCCGTGACAGATGAGGAGCGCGCCCTTCAAGCCTGCGGCGTGGTAGATGGGCGAGCTGCGTCTGTAAGCTTCCCGATCAGTCTGCGGCAAATTGAGGATGTTCGAGGTGTACGGGTGGTTATAGTGCGCCCAGTCCGCGACGGGGCGCAACGCCGCGCCTGCCGCGAACACGTCCGGCGTGGTGAACATCGCCATGAACGTGATGAAGCCGCCGTAGCTGCCACCGTAGATGCCGAGGCGCTTGGCATCGACGCCGTGCTCGCGGACGAGGTACTGGGCGGCATCAAGGTGGTCGGTCAAATCCTTGCCGCCCATGTGGCGGTAAATGCCCGTCCGCCAGTCGCGCCCATAGCCGGCCGAACCGCGATAGTCGAGATCGATCACCGCGTAGCCGCGCTCCATCAGCAGATGGTGAAACATGAACTCGCGATAGTAGCTGCTCCACCATTGATGCACGTTCTGCAAATAGCCTGCGCCGTGGACGAAGACGACGGCCGGGCTGCCGCGACGAAAGTTGGCTGGCTTATAGAGGCGCGCGTAAACAGTCGCGCCGTCACGCGCTTTGAAGTTGACGATGGGCGGGTCGAGCCAGTTGTAAGTGAAAAACTCGAGAGCGGGCGAAGTCGTCACCTGCTTGACATCTGTTCGAGCGGCAGCTTTTTGTACGGGCGTGTTCGGGTGCAGATAGAGTTCAGGCGGTTTGTTGCTGTACGAGTGAACGACGGCGAGCATCGTCTCGTCGGGCGAAATGTCCGTCTGGTTATGGCCGGCTAACCGCGTAAGCTGCGTGCGCGCGCCGCCGGCGGAGGGCATCGAGAACAAGTGTCGCTGGAAAAAACTGTTTTCGCTGGAGGTAAAATAAAACTTGGTCTTGTCTCGCGAGAGCCGCACGTCGGAGACTTCAAATTGGCCGGAAGTGAGTTGGACGGGAGCGCCACCTCCGTTGATGTTGACGGTGTAGAGATGTGCGAAGCCGTCGCGCTCAGATTGGAAATAAACGCGCTCGTTATCAGGCAGCCAGCCGAGCGTGAAAGCGCCGGGGCCGCCGACCCACGCCTCATCGCGCATTTCGGCGAGCACAGTGGTTTTGCCGGTCGCCGGATCGAGCCGCAGCACCCAGCGCTCTTTGTTGTCGGCGGAGCGCGCCAGCATCGCGGCGTGCCGCCCGTCTTCCGACCACTGCAACTGGAAGAGTTGTACGTCGCGATCTTTGGCCTGCCCACCCTGCTGCATCATCTCGGTCTGCGTCCCGCTGCTGCCGGTGCGCGGCGGCGGTTGTTGCGCGCCTTGCTGCCGCGCCTGCTCTTGCTGTTGCCCTTGCGTCTGCCCCTGCTGCTGTTGCGCTTGTTGGTCCCTTGCCGCCTGCTGTTGTCCCTGCGTATCGACGCCGCGCTCACGTTGGGACTGTTCGGTAACATTAGACTCGGTGCGCGTCTGGATGCGCGGCGCGGCTTCGGCGCGTCGCCCGTGATCGACGGCCTTCCATTCGCCGGTCGCAACTGAGAGGACGACCATCCGCGTGCGCCCCTGCGTGTCGCCAACCTTCGTGCGGCTCGGAATGTCTTCGGTGAAGGCGCTCTCGTTGACGTAGCTGGGGACGATGGTGTTCTTCGCTCCCGTCGCCGGCTCGGAGATGACGGCGATCACATATTGGCCGTCGGGCGAGAGGCTGAGGTTCGTAATGTTCTGCCCCGCCGGCAAGTTGAAAGGCTGGCGCCGCTCGCGCCGCTTGCGTCTGGCCTCGAATTCCTCGCGCTGCATGGCGCGCTCGCGCACGGCTTCGAGCAATTCGCGCTCCTCCTTTTTCAAAACTTCTTGACTCTCCGTCCCGCGCTGCTGCTGCGCGTCGCTCTGTCCCTGCCGCTGTTGCTGACCGCCCGCGCCGCGCATCACTGATTGGTCCCCGCTTCCTCCGCCGCCCGCGCGGATGTCGGTCAACTGCGTTAAGCCGCCGCCGTCTTCGAGCGCAAGTAGGTACAGATTGTTCTGGCGTGTGAAAGAGACGTGCTTTTGATCGCGAGTGAAGCGCGCGTTAGTCTCGGCCTCGGCGGTGCTCGTCACCTGCCGCCGCCGGCCGCGCGCGTGGTCGTAAAGGAAGATGTCGCCGTCTTCAGTAAAGACGGTCAGCGTCTTGTCCTTCGATAGTTCGCCAGCAGCGGGCGGCGCTTGCTGCCGCGCTTCCTCTTCGGAGAGCTTTCGCAAGTCGCCGCCATCGCGCCCGACGACATAAGTATCCATCTCCTTAAGCCGGGTTTCATCCGCCCGCTTCCAGCGAAAATAGACGCGCCGGCCATCCTGCGACCACACGACGTTCGACGGCGCGTAGCCGACGAGCGCCGGCCCACGCATAATACTATCGACGGTCAGCTCTAATTTTCGCGGCGCTGCCTGCGGCGGCGACTGTTGCGTTTGCGCGCGGACGTCAACGGCGGCGGGGAAAGGGATCAACAAGCCGGGCAGGCACAGCGCGACGAGAGCGCGGCGGAAGCGAAGATTTCTCATAGCGTTCAGTGGGTTGAAAATCAAGCGGTGTCTGGGAGCGACGAAATGAAAGAGCGCGAACGTGATGATATAACAATCGAGCCGCCATCCGCGCCACGCGAGCCGGAGCGCGAGCCGGGCAGCTACTATTACGACGATGGCACTGGCTACGAACTTTTCGATCCGACTGATGAGAGGGACGAGGAAGAGGGGACGACTGCCCGCCAGACGATTCAGGAACATGCCGGCATCCATGCACATCGCCGTCACATCAAGCGCAGGCTACTTGCCGGGAGTCGCCGTCGTGGTCGGCGGTGAGGCGTTCGGCTTGGCGATGATTAAAGGCTGCGCGTCCAACTCGCGGCGGTAGAAGACGCGCGGGCACTGTCCCGAACGCCGCTCAACCGGCGCGGCAGCAGGTAAAGCTGATTCTGTTGCGCTGGAGCCTTGTTCGTAGGTCTGGCTAAAGATTCCTGCACAGCGAGCTTGGCAAGAGCTTCCTTGCTCGTTTGCGCGCGTTTAGCAGCTTGCGACAGTTGTTCGTCAAGCGTTTCGGGAAGTTCGATTATTAAGGCCGTCAGCATTTATTTTCCTCCATTTTCAAAACGGTAATTGGGTCAGTTTCAAATTATCGCACCGATAAATACTGGCTCGGAATTTCAATCTGATCCACTCCTTCAGGACTCCTTCTTCTTTGGCCGCAGGTTCGAGGGCAGCACGCGCTTGCGGAGGCGAATCGCGGTGGGCGTCACTTCGACCAGTTCATCGTCAGCGATAAACTCCAAAGCCTGTTCGAGCGAGAGTTCCTTGACCGGAATCAGGCGCATCGCTTCGTCGGCTGACGCGGCGCGCATGTTCGTGAGCTTCTTCTCCTTGATGATGTTGACGTCGAGATCGACGGCGCGCGCATTCTCGCCGACGACCATGCCTTCATACA
>JACCRA010000204.1 GCA_013813825.1 Pyrinomonadaceae bacterium
ACGGTGCAAAAGGGCGAAACGATTCGCGGTATTTAATTTTGAGGTTCATCCGCGCCTGCATTCGCGGCGAGCGCGGATCGCCGAGAATACTGCGCGCGCCCAAAGCGCGGGGACCAAACTCCATCCGTCCTTGAAACCAGCCGACGATCTTCCCTTCCGCCAGTTTTCGTGCTGTTTCGCCTGCCAACTCCGCGCGCGGGACCAGACGGTAACTGGCTCCCTTCGGTTCGAGAAAATCTAGAATCTCTTCATTCGTGTATGAAGGACCCAGATGCGCGCCTTTCATCCCGTCAACGCCTCCCCGGCAAACGTCACTTACATCGCGCCCATTGCCGAGATACTGGTACCAGACTGACAACGCCGCGCCGAGCGCGCCGCCCGCGTCGCCGGCCGCCGGCTGAATCCAAATCTTCTCGAACGGGCCTTCACGTAGGATGCGCCCGTTGCCCACGCAGTTGAGCGCCACGCCGCCTGCGAGACACAGATTGCGCTCGCCCGTCACTTGATGCGCGTGCCGCGTCATTTTGAGCATCGCCAGTTCGGTCACTTCCTGCACGGAGCGAGCAAGGTCCATGTCGCGCTGCGTCAGCTCGCTTTCTGCGCGGCGCGGCGGCCCGCCGAACAACTTATCGAAGGCCGCGTTGGTCATCGTCAATCCGTGCGCGAAGCTAAAGTATTTCATATTGAGTTGAAGGCTCCCATCCTCGCGCAAATCGATCAACTCGTCGAGAATCTTTTGCGTGTAGCGCGGTTCGCCGTAAGGCGCGAGGCCCATCACTTTGTACTCGCCGGAGTTGACCTTAAAGCCGGTGTAGTAAGTGAACGCCGAATAAAGCAGACCGAGCGAATGAGGAAAGCGTAACTCGCCGAGCAGGTGCAACTCGTTGCCCCGACCATGGCCGAAGCTCGAAGTCGCCCACTCACCGACGCCGTCGATGGTGAGCACCGCAGCCGACGCGAACGGCGACGGGAAGAACGCGCTCGCCGCGTGCGCCTCATGGTGCTCGGTGAACAAGACCTTGCCTTTGTACTCGCAAAGCTCCGCGATTTGCTCGCGAATCCACAGCTTCTCGCGCAGCCACAAGGGCATCGCCAATAGAAATGAGCGCAGGCCGCGCCGGGGCGCGTAGTCGATGTAAGTTTCCAGCAGGCGCTCGAATTTCAACAGCGGCTTGTCGTAGAAGACGATGTGATCAAGTTCGGCGGGACGGATGCCGGCAAATCGCAGGCAGAACTCAACGGCCGATGCCGGAAAGCTGTGGTCATGTTTCCGGCGCGTGAACCGTTCTTCCTGCGCGGCCGCGATGACCTCACCATCGCGCACAAGGCACGCTGCCGAGTCGTGGTAGTAAGCCGAAATGCCGAGAATGTTCATTGAAGAAAGTGATGAATGCGAAATGATGGATGATAAATTAAAGCCAGTTGTCTTTTACTCATCATTCATCATTTCGCCTCCATCATTCATCATTATTCTTTTGCGCATTCGCAGAGTTTTTGCGCGAGCAGTTCGCCCGCCACTTGATGGCCGAGTTGATTCCAATGGCCGTTGCCGATGTCCGCGCCGAAGCCGTGCAGGTAAACCTTGTGTCGTTCGGCGTAAGTTTGCAGATCGGGAGCCAGATTGATGACCGCGAATTTGGCGCGCTCGCCGAGCGATTTGATCCGCAGGTCGGGGTAGAGCAAATCCCGCGCGCCGGTGCGAGTCTTGAAAGCCCCGCGCGCGGCCGGCTCAGGATGCACCTGCACGCCGTTGCTTAAGGTGACCACCAAAAAATTTGCGCCCCGCCCCTCGACCTCGTCGCGCATCAGTGTCAGTAAGTTTTCCGTCACCAGCCAAGCCTCTTGCCAGACAGCTTCCGTCGGCTCGCGGTAAATCAAATTATCGATCCCCACTTCGTTGGGGGTCGGCGCGACTTGCTTCGCTGCCGCCTCTGCGGCTGGCGTGTCGGAGGGCATAGCAACAGTGCCGGTCTGCTGCGGCGGCAATTCTTGCATGTGCATCGCAGCTTTCATCCGGGCGCGACGCTCTGCCAGACGATGTTTCAGCGCATACTGCGCCTGATGAAGAGCCTGTATGACGCGCGACGAATCTCTGAACCACCGGCCCAACCGACTCGGCATTGACTGCCGGAAGCGAAAGGCGGGCGTCGCGCGGAACGAATCATCGAGCACTAATTGCCTGTCGCGGTAAACGAAGTAAGGAATCTCGTCAGTCTGCTTCAAAGCCCGCGAGTTGTCGGTGATGTCGTTATTCGTCGTCAACGCAAGCAGCACTAGATCGGGTTCGTACTGCCAAACCTGTTCGCGCAGTGTGATCAACTCCTGCGCCGTCCCGTAGCCCGAGACGCCGAAATTGATGACTTCAACATTCCTTCCTCCAAAGGCCGCGCACTGACTGAGCCGGCTTTCCAGCACCGACCAGAAAGCATCCTCCGCCGGCACCTGCAACGCCTCCACGTATGAATCGCCGAGCACCGCGATGCGGAACGTGCCGGGCGGTTTCACTTTGGAATGCTCGCGATCCCGCAAACCTTCGCTGTTGATGCGGACGTAAGACTCGCCCTCTTTCCGATACCACCCGGCCATCCCCGCCCTCAGTGCATAGCCGCGCGTCTCGTCCGGCGTATAGAAAGTGGGAAAGCTAAAACCGACGAGCCGCAGAGCGACCTCGACCAACAGCAGACCGACGAGCAGCCCCCCCGCCACGAGCGACAGCTTGAGCGCCAGTCGTCTCCTCCGGCCCCAACGCGCGCCCGCGCTTTTATGCTCCTGACTGTGTGGTGACACTCGCTTCGCCGGACAGATTAAAAATTCAGAGAGGCGTCAAACGCACATTCTATCGCGAAGCCAGCGCTCAAGAGAAATGTGACTTCCGCCCGTCCTTAATCAAACGACCTGACCAGCTTACCGATCAGCAGGAACACGATAGCCAGCCCGAACATGACGACCATGATCTTTTTGTTGGGCTTGCCGCACGTAGGAATTGGTTCAAAGCAAGAACAATTCGATAAGAATGAATTTCGCTTCCTGCCAGCTTTCTCTCAATCGGCTCGCCCAACTCAAGCACGCGCACATCATTTTCATTCTGCGTCAGGCTGGCAGCGACTACCGGCGGTTGCCCCGTTTGCGCGGTCGTGCGAGTCGGTGTCGCCGCTACCGATAAAACAAGCAGGCTCACGGCGAGGCCAATGCGAAAGACGAAAGGCATCGCCTGTCGGCGGGCGTTGAGTTGAGTGCGAATGGCGAAACGGTGTTGAGAGAAAGCGGCATGGAAGCAAAGCATGGGGCTGACCTCTGTTTGAAGTGAAACCGTAGTCAATACGGTTCGGGTTAAGGTTGAGGATGTCGAAGGGTGGCAAACCACTCGGCGGCGTCATCGCCGAAGCGCCGCGAAGACACTTACCGTGTGAACCAGCGAGAATCTATGCCCGGAAGTTTGAGGCTGTCAAGCGGCTCGCGCGGGGAGTTGACTCTGAGGTGAGGGTTTGAGCGTTCGCCCTCCGCGATACCGGACTTGAAGACACAAGGCAATGCGATTAACCTGTCTCCGTGAATGACGCGCCGCGAACCAACGCTGAGATACGAAAATGGTATTTGGAACAGGTAGCTCGCATCCCGGAACTGAACAGGCAATGGCTGGCACAGGGACTTTCCGCGAGAGAGCGCGCCGAAGCGGCTTGGCGCATCAGGCACGAAGCGCGTCTGGTGGCGCGTGCGATGATGATTGATCCAGCGGAAGTTGCGTTGCTTCAAGCAAGGGACTTGGCGGAGTATGGGAATCCTGACGGGCCGACGTTCGAGTTTCTCGTCGAGAAGCTGAAAGACGCGGGGCTTGAGGGAGACGGCGTGTACGAAGCCATTGTCGAAGGTTCCTATCGCACAAGTGCAGGCGTGAACAGAAAGCTGAGGCTGTAGCTTGGAAGGAGCATTGGATGTCCACGAAAGTAATAAATTATCTGGATGAAAAGATCGCATGGCGCAAGACCGCAGACCCGAAGCACCCCTTTGCGGCAGAATTTGAGGGTGAAAAGTGTCTGCTCCGGCTGAATGATTTTCCAGGTGAACATCTTTACACCTTACTGGTCAACGGAGTGGAAGTGACAGACTTCGATGATTGGTCTCCCCGGTGGACGCGCCCTTAAAATCTCGTCAGTCTTCCGGCACGGCTGTCTTCAAGTTCTGACCCGATGGAAATAGAGGCCTATCTTCAACGACGGAAGACTGAGACTGTCAAAGATGCTCGCGCCGGATCAGTTGCTCTGGATCGGAAAAGGGAGCGGGAAGCCTTCGCGCTTTCTCGCTCCCTTTTCGATTTTCTGATGTTTAGTGTTTTAGTGAATCTGGGTTGGCGGATTTCTCACTCACCGTCTTGCTTGTCCCGCGCTTTCAGCGGGACGAGGCTCTCGACGGATTTGTAAATCTGTAAGTACATTTGCGTCTCGCGCGGAATCAATGTGCGCCATGCCGCGCCGCCGCGACGAATGTATCCGGGCAAGCGCGCGGGATTCGAGTTGTAACCGGCGGCCATTAGGTCCACTTGCGTCGCCCAGCCGGCGCTCATTGCGGAGATCACGTCCGGGTCGAGCGACATCTCGGCCCACGTCATCCGCATGTAGAGCAGCATCGCTTCGAGCGCGTTGCCGTGGTTTCGCATCCCGAAGACGAAATCGGGATTGAGGCCGATGGCCGGATGGCGCTGGCGGATCATCTGGTAAGTCCACGGGATCATCTGCACCATGCCGCCCGCGCCGGCGGTGCTCACCGAATACTTGTAAGTGTCCAGTTCGTTCAAGCCGTAGAGCGCGAACACCTCGTCGTAGATGGCGCGGCGGTTCTCCATGCGAAAGCGTTGGTGATCGACGTGCTCGACGAGGCACAGACGCTCGGCGATGTCGAGCAGTTGCGGCGAGATGGTCACGCCTTTGTCCTTGAGCCGCTTGGCCGCCAGATCGATCATCGTGCGAACGTACGACTGCCCGGTGCGGACCAACT
The DNA here is from genome assembly GCA_013813825.1 of Pyrinomonadaceae bacterium. Lineage (GTDB taxonomy): Bacteria > Acidobacteriota > Blastocatellia > Pyrinomonadales > Pyrinomonadaceae > JACCRA01. The sequence continues at coordinate 4,993 of JACCRA010000204.1, forward strand.
CCGGCGTCACGAGCGACGGGTGCGCTGAAGTGTAGTAGGCCATCTCCTTGAAGATGCCGCGCTTCTCAATCGGGTATTCCAGCACCAGTGGGTACAACTGCCGCCCGGTCAAGTCTGAAACGACGACGGCGGTATTGACGTAGTTCGGGCGCACGACGCGCAGGCGCAAGAGCGTGCCGAGCGAAGAGGCGAGCGTCACATCCGTGTTCTTGTTCAGTATCGTCTCTTTCGGCAACGTCAGTGTGTGAATCCGCGAGGTTTCAGGATCGAGCGCGGCCAGCGTCACCCACCGCAGCGACGAGCCGAGCGAGGTCGGCACGACATGCGTTTTCAACTCGCGCTGCGCCTCGTCAAGCCGCGCGCGAACCTTGTTGACAGGCAGCGGGCTGATCGGCTGCAAGACGAGCGGCGGAGCCGCCGGCGGCGTGACGATTGGAAGAGGCGTCGTGCCCGCTGGTACGGGAGTCATGCCGCTGGCGGCGGGAGCGGCTTCGGTCGCTGTTCCTGTCCTTAACGACGGCACCGGCACGATTGCCGGCGTGGCGGTCGGAGCGGATGTCGGAGCGACATTTTGTTGGGGCTGTACTGGCGTGGCCGTCTGAGCCGCGACGACGCGCGGGCGCAGAGGCGGCGGCGACGATGGCGCGGCGGTCTGGGCGCGCGCCGTCAGCACAGACAGCGAGGCGCAGACGAAGCACAAAGTGACAAATTTAATTTTCATGACGATGGCAACCGGACGTTAAAGAAAATCGCGTGCGGGGAAGCAAGCGGTCTTTAGATTCGCCCGTCCAGCCTGCGGTTGTCAACGGAAATTTCTTCCAGTGACGCAACACACGCCGCTCCGAATAGAAGTAACAACAAGGCTCCGAGTTTAGAAGGCTCGCAAGCCTCCGCCGGCTGGCGCCCCGAACGCGGCAGCCTCCGCCGCATCGGGCGAGATGTTCGATGGCCGCCACAGCAGCCGGAAGCGCGCCGCCAGCATCCGCCCGGCGCTGAAACCGAGGCTCGGATCAAGCTCCCACAACTCCTCGGCCAGCGCGCGCTCGGCGATTCGCGCGAAAGCCTCTGACAACCCGGACGCGACCGCGTCCATACCTTCAATCAATAGCACTTCCGTCTCACGCCCGCGTCCCCCATGTCGCCGACCATACTCGCGCAGGCGCTGCCGCGCATCGTCGTGAATCCTGCCGGTCGCGATGATGACCAAGTGCGCGATGTCCGCGCCCGCATACTCGCCGAAGACACCACGCACATGCGGCAAAGCCCAGTCCCCGTCCCGCAGCAGAAACAGGAAAGGCTCTCCGGCCACATCAGTCATCATCTGTAACTCTCCGTCATCGGAAATGGAATGGGTGGCGACCTGGTTTTCCGGAATCCCAAGCCTGACTAAAATCGAGCGCAGATGCGAAGTCAACCACGTACCGTCCTGCAACAATGTGGAGGTAAGCGAAGTCGGGACGGCGATCTCTTCGGCTTTCTCGTCGGCCAGCATCGAGCCGCATTCGCTGCACATCGCGTGGCTCGCGGACAGCACGGAGAAGGCGTCAGGCGATGGTAGCCGGAAAAGAGCGCGTCCGTCTCTGCGGCAACTCACCAGAATCTCGCGCCGGATGAGGCCGACCTCCGCCAGTTTGCTGAGTTGGCTTTCGGACAAGCCCTCGCGCTCGTCGCCGGCAATTGACAGGGACGCGCCGTGTCCTTCCCGGTGCGCCTCGGCCAGACGCCTGAGCACTCGCCGCGCTTCCAGATTTTCCAGCATCCCCACGGCGCGCAACCAGCCGGCCACCATCTCGCCGCGCGCGAAGGCGGCCGAGGTGTCACCGTCCTGTGCCGCCGCGAAACGCAGGAAGCTATCGGACACGCGCGGCTCGTGCTTCAGCCATGATGCGGCGTGTGGCGGCGATGCGCTTCCGCCGCTGTGCGCGTCATGATTATGCTGCGTTGTTGCGCACGCGGCGTCGAGTGCATCGCCGACGTGGCGGCAAAATGAATCAAGATGCAGCGCGGCGTCTTCCACTCCGGCGCGGTGAATGATGCCGGCACGCACGCCGCCAACATCGCCCCTCTCGCCGTCGCCGAAAATCAGAAAGAATGCGAAGTCTTCAAAACAGAAAATGTCGCCGCGCACGTAAGGCAACTCCGGCCCGGAGTTAAGTAACAACGCTTGCTCCAATTTCTTCGCGCCATCGGAGCCGATCATCGCCAGTTCGAAGAGACTATGGCGCGCCGCACGGATCAACGGAATCAGCCCGCGCTCCTGTAGCTTTTCCAGCACCGCGACGCGGAGCGCCGTCTCGACAGCTTGTTCGAGGCTCCGGCTTTCTATCCTCAACATGATTTTGAAGGCTCCTTATTCCAGACACTTTCATGCTATCACGTCAACGAAGAATTACTAACGCCTTAAAGATCTATACTGCTATGGCTTCTCCCTAATTTAAGTTTATGGCGTACTAAGCAGACATATTTCATTCAATCTGCCTCAACTTTGCATTATTCCGTGCTGTCTTTCAGGTCAGATTAGGTTTCTTGGAGATGCCCTGTCGCGGAACAGTCACATTGCCTCTTGTCCATCTGCTAACTGTTGGATAATATAGCTTTGCTGTCTTAATGACGGCTCAATCCGCACCCCAAGTTTTCCCCTTAAAGAAGTAATCATTTTAGGATGAGGAGCAGACGCCCCCGGTCTATGTCTATTATTAAATTGTTCCCCCGCGCACTGGTCGCCTGCTGCGCGCTGGCATTTTTAACCATCAACGTCGCCGCCCAGGCTGACTTCAGCCGCCCGAGTCAGACTACTCAAACCACAGCGCCTGGCGGCGCGGCGACGTTGGAAAACGATGTCTTCCTCGTCTCCGAAGCAGCCGCGCATGTTCCCGCCGCAACGGACATCCCGCAGCCGACTCTGTTCGCGCCTTCAATACTGCGCTTTAATCAGATGATGATCTCCGCCATCGATCAGCGACTCGGCGCGCCTTACGTCTATGGGGCGGATGGGCCGCGCGTCTTCGACTGTTCGGGGTTTGTGTGGAGTGTGTTTCAGTCGGCGGGTGTTTCTTTCGAGCGCGCGAGCGCGCGTTCGTTCTGGTCGAACTTTCCGCCGGTGCGCGAGGAGGAGGAATACCAGTTCGGCACGTTGGTCTTCTTCAACAACCTCAAGCACGTCGGGATCGTCGCCGACGCGGGCGGCTTTTACCACGCCTCGACCAGTGAGGGCGTGAAGTATTCGCCGTTCAATGAATACTGGTCGAAGCGGATCGATGGCTTTCGCCGCGTGCCGGTCCCGGCGGCGATAAACGCCGAGTAACTTTCAAGCATCAAGATGGAATCTTGAAGAGGCCGCCGCTCTGATTCAGAGCGACGGCCTCTTCGGGCGTTTGCACGCGCTCTCAATGTCACTTAAGAGTGGCAACAAAACCTGCCCGGTGCTCGTCCGGGTTGCGCGGCTCCCAGACCGCGATGATCTTCTCAATTGCCACGTAGCACTTCGTCTCGTTCTCGTCCTTCAAGTGCAGCACGCCCCCCTCCACCTTCACCACTTCGCCGCGCAAACTCGACGCCCCTCCACAAAAAAGATCGACTCGCTGCCCGACCATTCCCGAAAGCAAATCTTGCATCACGAATAACTCCTCAGTTGATTGTTTTCAATTGCCAGTTGTTGATAAAGAAAAACCGATTCCGGCTCCGCACGTTGACGATTCACGATTGACGGCTTTTCATTCCGCCTTGCGAAACGTGATCTGGAACAGCGGCAGCACGTCCGGATCGTCCTGCTGCGTGCGCTCGAACTGAAGCACGTCGTAATAGGCGCAACGCGGGCGCGCCGGATACTCACGGCAGACGTTGGGACGGCCGTGGTAGATCGAGCAGCCGCGCGTCTGGCGGTCGAGAAATCGACACGCCTCGCCGAGCAACGGATCGGGCGTGCGCCGCAGCACGCGCTCGCTTTTGCCCCACAGCTTCGTGTAACGTCTAGTCGCCACCTCGACCGTGACGCTGAAATATCTCGCCAGCCGGTTCAGATCGCGCTTCGTCACTGATACTCGCTCGTATATCCCGCAGCAAAACGCCGGGCACTTCGTGCAATCATAGAAGATGCGCGGCGCGGTTTCCGTCAGCTTGTTCGTCATAATTTTCCGGAGACAAGTTTTGCTTTTCGCGCTCAACAAGCAGCATTTGCTTTAATGCGAAACGCGAAATCCGCAACTCGAAACGGCTCTCACCTTCGTTCGGATTTCTCGTACTCCGCCAATAACAAATTCATCAACTCTTCGCGACGTTCGTAGAGGCGTTTCAGTTCGCGCGGCTGGTGTCGCGCGAGAGCGTAGGCCGTAATCAGCGGCAGTGCGACAGTCGAATCAATGTAACAGACTACCGCGTCCGGCAAACGGTCGGGATCAACCTTGCCCCATGAGACTGCCTCGCCCGGGGTCGCGCCTGAAAGTCCGCCGGTGTCGGGACGGGCGTCCGTGATTTGCATGAAATAATCGTGGCCGCGCTCGTCGATGCCGAGCACTTCCTGAATCTGCGGCTCGGTCTGAAGCATGAAATTTTTGGGCGAGCCGCCGCCGAGGATGAAGACGGCCGACTTGCCGCCGTGTTTGCGGCCCCGGTCGCCGCGTCCGTGAATCGCGCCGC
>JACCRA010000224.1 GCA_013813825.1 Pyrinomonadaceae bacterium
ATCGAAGCCTTTTGGCGGCGACGTGATCCTGACCCGGACACCGACGAGAACGAGTACAAAGAGGAATACTACGAGCGCATCGCTTACGCTAATGAGCACTTCGCTTCGGGCATCCCCGGCTGGAAGACTGACCGCGGGCGCATCTACATTGCCTTCGGCAAGGCCGACGAAGTTGAGTCGCACCCTTCGGGCGGCGCTTATGACCGCCCCTCTTACCACGGCGGTGGTTCGACGACGACCTACCCGTTTGAAGTCTGGTTCTACCGCTACATCGAGAATGTCGGTTCGGGCGTCGAGATCGAATTCGTTGATCCGACCGGCACCGGCGAGTATCGCATCGCGCGCTCGCCCGATGAGAAGGACGCGCTGTTGCTCGTGCCGGGCGCCGGCCTGACCTTGAACGAGCAACTCGGCCTCGGCAGCAAGACCGACCGCGTCGCCTACGGTTCTGGCTACCAGCGCCAGCAGGACAGCCCGTTCGCGCGCCTGCAATTAATTGCCGATCTCGCAAAGGCCCCGGCGATTAAGAACCCGGAGTTGAACGAGTTGATCACCAACTCGCCGAGCATCGAAGAGAACGCGCTGAATTTCGACATGCGGATCGACTTTTTCCGCCAGTCGGATGAGCGCGTTGTGACAGCCTTCACTATTCAAACCGAGAACAGCGATCTCAAGTTCGACGATATCGGCGGCGTCCAGACCGCGCGGATGAACGTCTTTGGCAAGATCACTTCAGTCGCGGGAAGGCGCGTCGGCGTCTTCGAGGATGTCGTCTCGGCGACGGCGACAGTGTCGGAGTTGATCAACATCAAGGGGCGCAAGTCGGCTTACGGCAAGGCGGTGGCGTTGCCGCCGGGTACGTACCGCGTCGATGTCGTCGTGCGCGACATCAATTCCGGCGCGACGCAGATCGTCAAGAAGGGCTTTACCGTGCCGAAGTACGACGCGAAGCAGCTTTCCACCTCGACGCTCGTGCTGGCCGCGAAACTGCAAGACCTCGAAGGGCAACCGACCGTCGGCCAATTCACTATCGGCAACTTCAAAGTGTTGCCGAACATTTCGGGCATCTATCGCCGGGGCGATCCGGTCGGCGTCTATTTGCAGGTTTATAACGCCGGCATCGATCAGACGACGTTGCGCCCATCAGTTGATGTCGATTACGTGATCATGAAAGACGGCAAGGAGTTCGCCAAGTTCGCCGAAGACTGGCGCGGCATGTCGGACGCCGGACAGCGCCTGACGCTGGCCCGCCTGATCGATACCTCGCGTGTCCAGCCCGGCGATTATCAGATCATGATCCGCATTAAGGATCGCGTCTCCGGCCAGTCGCTGACGCCATCGGAGAAGTTCACCGTCGTGCAGTAAACGAACGAACCGGCCGCGAACGATTAAAAGCAGGCTGAGTGGTTCACTCACTCAGCCTGCTTTTTCTTTTGATCAGCCTGCCTTTTCTTTGTGTTGGTGAAATGCGCAGCAAAGCCCTGTCCGACATCGCGGACCGCGAGTTCGACGTGATCGTGATCGGTGCCGGCATCAACGGCGCCGGGATTGCGCGCGAAGCGGCGCGGCGGAACTTGCGCGTCCTGCTGCTCGACAAAGGCGACATTGCCGGCGGCACGAGCGCGTGGTCCACGCGCCTGATTCACGGCGGGTTGCGCTATCTCGAACACGGCGAGCTCAAGTTAGTGCGCGAGTCGCTGCGTGAGCGCGAGCGTTTGCTGAGCGCCGCGCCGCACCTCGTCCGCCCGCTGCCGATGCTTGTCCCCGTGTATGCGGGTGGCCGGCGGTCGCTCAGCGCGATCCGTGCCGGGATGCTGGCTTACGATCTGCTGTCGTTTGACAAGTCGCTTGGCCGTCACCGGATGCTCTCGCGCGCGGAGACGCTGCGGCGCGCACCAGGGCTTAGTGCTAAAGGGTTGCGAGGGGCGGCGCTCTACTTCGACGCGCAGGTGGAATACGCTGAGCGGCTCGTGTTGGAAAACGTGTTGTCGGCGCGCGAGTGGGGAGCATCGGTATTGACTTACGCGCGCGTAGAGCGCGGCCTCGTCGAAGGCGGCGCGATGCGGGGCGTCGCGTTCGTCGATCTCATCGACGGCGGTCGCCGGCCGCAGCATCAAGCGTTCGCGTCCGTAGTGTTGAATGTGGCCGGGCCGTGGGTGGATGAAGTTGTTGCACAAGTGCCGTGCCCGGCGGCGGCGCGCTTGGTCGGCGGCACGAAGGGCAGTCACCTTGTCGTCGCCAACTTTCCGGGCGCGCCGCGTGAGGCGCTCTACGCCGAAGCCGCCACGGACCGCCGTCCATTTTTCATCATTCCGTGGAACAAACTTTATCTCATCGGCACCACGGATACGCGTTATGCGGGCGATCTCGATCAGGTAATGGCAAACGAGGACGAGATTGAATACTTACTGCGCGAGACGAACCACCTCATCCCGGCCTCGGGTCTGACACGCGACTCGGTACTGTACACATACTCCGGCGTCCGCCCGCTCGCGTTCCAAGCCGATGGCGCGGCGGGCGGCATCACGCGCCGTCACTTTCTGCACGATCACGCGCCCGCGCTCGAAGGCTTTGTCTCCGTCGTTGGCGGTAAATTAACGACCTACCGCAGCCTCGCCGAACAGGCCATCGATCTCGTTTGCAAAAAACTGCGGCGACGTGTGCTGACGATTGATAGCACAGCCTTCGACAACCTGCCGGGCGCACCGCCACGCGGCAGCGACATGGCGGAGTTCGGCGCACACTTCGCGGCTGATAGTCCATTGCCCGCCGCCACGAACGCGCGACTGTTGCGCGTCTATGGCGTGCGCGCCGCCGAAGTCTTGGACGTGTGCCGTGAGCATTCGCGCCTGTGCGAACCACTTGTCGCTGGCGGCGAGGCGGTGGCCGCCGAAGTCATCTTCTCGTTTCGACACGAGATAGCCGAGACGCTCACCGACTGCCTGCTGCGCCGCACGATGCTCGGCTTAAACAGTGCGTGCGGTCTCGACGTGGTTGAGCCGGCCGCCTGCGTCGCGCAGGAATTTCTCGGTTGGGATCAGCAGCGTGCTGATCGCGAGATCAACAAATACCGCCGCCATGTCCGGCGATTTCACCCCCGCGCTTTTTCCGCTCAAAACAATCCTGATCCCGCCTGATGGTTCTCCACTAAAAAAAGTAATGTTTATTAACAAACGGCCCGGAAGCAGTGTGTTACGCTGCCGCGACATTGATTCAGGTCGAAAGTCCAGGCGAGTTCGGATACTTTGTTCACCACGGAAAGCACGAAGGGCGCGCGGAGATGAAATTTGAAATTTGAGATTTCGACCGGTGTTGTTTCCCCTCCGTGCCTTCTGTACTGAATCGGTTTTATCAACGAAGTCAAAAACCAAATTAACAGGGGAAACACATGGCGAAGAAAGAGGGGAAGCCGGCGGGTAAGCGGAAAGAGCGCAAAAAAGCTCAGGCCGGTAAGAAAGGCAAACCGGCGCTCGCGAAGGCCACTGCGGCGACCGGGAAAGCTAAAAGTAAAAAAGCCGCACCGGCGAGTAAGGTGCGGGAGCAGCCGAAATCTCCGTTGCCGCCGCAGCATCAGGAGAAGCCGGGCATCGAGGCGCGGATGACGCCGCCACCGGAGTATCAAGCGCCGCTCTACAAAGGCGCGGAGAAACTGCAAGACAAAGCGGCGCTCATTACCGGCGGGGATTCGGGCATCGGACGGGCGGTGGCGGTGCTCTACGCGCGCGAAGGCGCGGACGTTGCCATCGTCTATCTGCCGGTAGAGCAGGAGGACGCCGATGAGACGCGGCGCGCCGTCGAAGCCGAAGGCCGCCGTGCTCTGCTCCTGCCCGGCGACGTGTGCGATCCGAAGTATTGCCGCGAAGCGGTCGAGAGAACCGTTAAGGAATTTGGCAAATTGGACGTGCTGGTCAACAACGCCGCGTTCCAACAGAGTCAGGAGTCGCTGGAAGAAGTCTCGGATGAGCAATGGGACCAGACGTTCAAGACGAATATCTACGGCTACTTTTACATGGCGAAGGCCGCGTTGCCGCATCTGCCGAAAGGCGGCGCGATTGTCAACTGCGGCTCGATCACCGGACTCGAAGGCAGCAAGCAACTGCTCGATTATTCGGCGACGAAAGGAGCGATCCACGCCTTCACCAAGTCGCTGGCGCGGAACTTAGTGGAGCGCGGCATCCGCGTCAACTGCGTCTCGCCCGGCCCGGTCTGGACGCCGCTCAACGTCGCGGACAAGCCCGCCGAGAAAGTTGCTGAGCACGGCGCGGAGACGCCGATGAAACGCCCCGCGCAACCCGAAGAGATCGCGCCCGCCTTCGTCTTCTTCGCCTCCGAAGCCGATTCCAGCTACATCACCGGCGAAGTCCTGACGCTCTTGGGCGGCGAAACGACCGGCGGCTAAAATTTGCGGCTTTAACCGAAGGCAAAAAGCAAAAGGCAAAAATGAGAGACAGGTCTGAGAGATAAGCAAGCGGGCGGTTTGAGTGGCGCAAAACGGCCACACGACTTCGCAACAGCTCTTCTCCCTCGATTCTGTCACTCACTTTTGCCTTTTGCCTTCACTGCTCCTTGTTGTGCTGCGCGTTGCCGCCCCACATGTGCCAGCCGTCGGCGTCCTTGTCGCCGGTCTTGAGACAGATGAGGAGACCGTTGTTAGTGCCGGCATAGACGTTGCCGCCGGCGAGCGCGGGCTGGAAAGCCATCGGCTGTTTGAAAGCGTAAGCGAAGCCCAATTGGCCGTCTTCTTGTCGCATTGAGACGAGGTGTCCGAGCAAGCTGCCGAGGTACATGAATTGGTCCCC
>JACCRA010000591.1 GCA_013813825.1 Pyrinomonadaceae bacterium
ATGATGATGAGAAACTGCTGAAAGTTCGTGTTCTCGACGGCACTCGCGCCGCCCGTCGCGGTGTAGAGCGTGACCGTCCCGCCGATCAGTAAAATGACGAGCCGGATGTCCCAGCCCATGATGACCGAGAAGATCACCGACGGTGCGTAGATTGAGATGCCCGTTGAGAGTCCACGTTGGATGAGGAACAGCACGGCGGCGAGTGTGCGCGTCTTCAAATCGAAGCGTCCTTCGAGATACTCGTAAGCCGTGTAGACTTTCAAACGGCGGTAGATGGGAACCGCCGTGATGGAAAGAATGACCATCGCGACGGGCAGTCCCAGGTAGAACTGCACGAAGCGCATCCCGTCAGTGTAAGCTTGCCCCGGCGTCGAAAGAAAAGTAATGGCGCTCGCCTGCGTCGCCATGATCGAGAGCCCCACGTGGTGCCAGCGCATTTTCCGGTCGGCAATGAGGAAGTCGTCGAGGTCTTGAGTCCGCCTGCCCTTCCACAGCCCGTAGAAGACGATGCCGATGAGCGACGCGCACAGCACCAGCCAGTCAACTGATCTCATGAAAACGCTCGCGTGAAGAGGTAGAAGAGCAGGATTAAGACAGCGAGGTTGATGAGCACGACCACGTAGAGCGTTGTCCAGCTTCGACCGAACGGAGGTGATTCGTCCTTATCGTTTGATTCTGTTTGCGGGGGCTGCGCATGTCGCATCCGTGTGTTATTTCTTTCCTGCCGAAATCATATTAACGAAGATGCGATACGCACCGGGCACTCCGGCAGGAAGTTGGCGGAACCACGAGTAAGACGTATAGATGTATGTGCCGCGCCCGTAGCGCGCGATGAGCGTGCCGCCGCGCTTCTCGCCTTCGCCGGGGTCGTGGCTCTCGAAAAGAGGTTGATATTTTTGATCCCATTCGTTGGGGAAGTATAGTCCGCGCTCTTGCACCCAGCCGTCGAAATCCGCGGCGGTGATCTTGTTCGGTTCATTCATCAATGCATCCTGCGGCGCGAGCATCTTCACCGGAGCTTCTTCGACCGTAACACGCTCCTGCGAGAGCTTAAAAGGATAAGGACCGAGCCTTACACCGTCCAATGATCTGTCGAGGGTGTTGTATTGCAAGACGAGCGTGCCTCCTGCTTCCACATATTCGAGCAGGCGCACTTGCTGGGCGCGCAGGCGCAGGCGCGTGTTGTACGCGCGGACGCCCGTGATAATTGCATCGAATCTTTTCAAGTCCGCTCCGTCGAGATCGTTGTCTGAGAGCAGTGTGACCTGATAACCGATCTGCCGGAGCGCTTCGGGCACTTCGTCGCCGGAACCCATCACGTAGCCGATTTGAGCGCCGCGCCTTTGCACGTCAAGGCGCACCAGTTTCGCCTGCGCGGGAGGGAAGAGCGTCTGTCGCGGGATATGCGAATAATCAATTTCCATCATGCCTGGCGCGAAACGCTTTCCGCCGCCTTCAAATTCAGCCGCGAGCGTGCCGGTAGAAGGCGCGTGCGAGGGCGTGATTGTGAACATTGCGCTCAACTCTTCGCCTTTGTCTTTCAGCGCGACCGGAATGGATTCGGGCGCGGCACGCCACCCTTCCGGCAGACGCAGACGCAGCGTGCCGGAGGTGTTGCGCGCCACGTTGCTTCTCAGGGTCAAGCGCATCTGCTTCGGCTGGTGGTCGGGAAAGACAAGGGCTTTCTCCTCAACGTTGATGACGACCGGTGGGGCGATCTCGACGGCGCGGTACTGCTCGCCCCTGACGCGATCCGTCCAGCGGAAAAGCGCGGGCAATTCAAAGACGACCTTCTCACCTCCATCACCCACCGCGACGTTGAATGTCATGGGCAGCGACGCCGCGTTCTCCGGCGTGCCGATTAGACGCGGATCGCTGACGCTAAAAATTCCTTTGCCGGGATTTTGGCGAAGCCAGTAAGGATGACTGAACTCCGCTGTCTCTGGCACGCGCACGCTCACTTCCGTGGACAACGGCTGGTTGCTCTTGAGTTCGACATTGACAGCGCGCGGCGCATTGCCGAAAGGCAAGCCGACGCTCTCAAGCCGGAGTGGAAAGTCGGAGCGGTTGACGAGTGTGGTCGTCACGCGCATCTCGCCGCCCGGCACGACGAAGGCTTCGGCGGCGATGGCTTCTATCCAGAGACCGGAGCAGGCGCGGATTAGGTCGAGCATTTCTTGACGCTTGACGTTCACGAGCGGATGATCTGAGGGCAGTTTGCTCATCTCCCTGTGCGCCCGCAGAAGCAGCGGCAGAACAACCTGCGGAGCGGAGGGAGTGAATTGGCGTGCGGCGTCCTCTAAAATCCGTCTCACAGTTGCGCCACCGGGCACACGATTCCAACTAAGGTCAACGCCGTCGAGAATGTCTTTGACAGGCGCGTCTCCCGCTAGGTTTGCGAAGTATTGAGGTGCGGAACCGCGCCGCTCGGCTGAGCCGAAGCCCTGACTCTTGTGCATACTGCGACTGGCGGCAGCAATTTCAGTGTAGGACTTGCCCAACAGAGAGTTGTACGAACCGACATCAACGCTCATGAGGTTGGGAAGATTCGACGGGCGCTCGCCCTGCCGACTGAAGACGTTCCACATCAGTCGCTGTGGCTTCCAAGCCTGCACTTGGCGCAATTGTTCGGGGAAGCGCGCCGGGTCGCCGGCGGCATCGAATGCTTCGCGCGCGAGAATGGCTGAAGCGGTGTGTTGACCGTGACCGCCCTCGCCCGTCGTGGGGAAGCGCGTGATGATTACGTCTGGGCGGAAGCGGCGGATGACCCACACGACATCGGCGAGCACTTCGTCATGCCCCCAGATGCGCAGCGTCTCTTCGGGAGACTTGGTGTAGCCGAAGTCAATCGCGCGTGTAAAGAACTGTTCCGCACCGTCAACGCGGCGAGCCGCCAGAAGTTCTTGCGTGCGCACCAGACCGAGCAACTCGCCCTGCTCCGTGCCGATTAAATTCTGACCCCCATCGCCGCGTGTCAGCGACAGATAGGCAGTGCGAACCGCGCGTTCGCTTGCGAGGTACGAGAGCAGCGCCGTGTTCTCGTCGTCCGGGTGTGCGGCAATGTAAAGGACGCTTCCCATGATTGTCAATTTCTTCAGCGCGAGCTGCGTCTCCGCCGTATTCTTGACGGCGGGCGGTTGCGCGCGGAGCGTGGACGGAAGTAGGAGGAGCGCTATTAGGACGAGCAGAAGCAAAGGATGCGGCAGAAGTCTTTTCATGTTTGACAGATTACAGGATTTTGACAAAATCGTATCCTTGAGTTTTTGTTACGCTGATTTCGGATTACCGTGAAACCGAATTGTAAATCCGCAATCTACATTCTACAATCCGCACTCGTGATGAAAATCTTGATTGCCGGAGTTGGAAACGTGTTGCGGGGTGATGATGGTTTCGGCGTCAAGGTCGCGCAGTCGCTCAGCCAAAACAACAGCTTTCCCGACGGAGTTAAAGTATTTGAAGCCGGTATCGCTGGCATCCCTCTAGTGCATGAGTTGATGGACGACTACGACGCTCTGATCATCGCCGACGCCATTGAGAGAGGCGGCGCGCCCGGCACAATTTATGTCATCGAGCCGGACATCTCT
>JACCRA010000261.1 GCA_013813825.1 Pyrinomonadaceae bacterium
ACAACCCTCGATGAAAACAACTCGCCGCGCCGGTGTGGCAGGCGGGGCCGGTCGGCTCGACGAGGACGATGAGCGCATCGGCGTCGCAATCAACCCGCACTTCAAGGACGCGCTGTGTGTGGCCGGAAGTCGCGCCCTTGTGCCACAGCTCCCGGCGCGAACGCGACCAGAACCACGTCTCATCCGTTTCGAGCGTGCGGCGCAAACTCTCCGCGTTCACATATGCGAGCGTCAGCACCTCGCGCGTCGCCGCGTCCTGCACGATGCAGGGGACCAGTCCACGCTCGTCAAAATCGATCTCATCAATTGACAGTTTCATCTGACCATCACCCCGCGCCCGCGCAGGTAAGTTTTAACTTCACCAATCTGGTACTGCCCGAAATGGAAAAGCGAGGCGGCCAGCACGGCGCTGGCCCCGCCCGTCGTCAGCGCGTCGTAAAAATGTTCGAGCCGCCCGGCCCCGCCCGACGCGATCACGGGAATCCGCACGGCGCGGCTGACGGCCCGCGTCAACTCGATGTCGTAGCCGTCGCGCGTGCCATCCGCGTCCATGCTTGTCAATAGAATCTCGCCCGCGCCTAAGTGTTCGGCGCGCGCCGCCCATTCAACCGCGTCGAGACCTGTGCCGCGCCGCCCGCCGTGCGTAAAAACTTCCCAAGCCCCTGAGCCACCAACAGCACGCCGCCGCGCATCAATCGCCACCACGACGCACTGGCTGCCGAAGATCGCCGCGCCCTCCGTGATCAACTCCGGCCGCGTCACCGCCGCCGTGTTCAGCGAGACTTTATCCGCGCCCGCGCGCAGCACAGCGCGGATGTCTTCGACGGAGTTCAATCCGCCGCCGACCAGCAACGGGATGAAGACCTGATCGGCCACGCTCCGCACCAGTCCGGCGACGATGGCGCGCTTGTCGGCGGAGGCCGTGATGTCGAGGAATGCTAGTTCGTCGGCCTGCTCCGCATCGTAGCGCCGCGCCTGCTCAATTGGATCGCCGGCGTCCGCGAGCGCGGCGAAGCAAATGCCTTTGACCACACGCCCACGATCAACATCCAAACACGGAATAATTCTCTTCGCCAGCATGAGACAGTTTTCAGTTTTCAGTTTTCAGCCTGTCAGTTTGGTATTGGCGTCTCGGCGAAGTTCTTGAGCAGGCGGAGGCCGGCGGTCTGACTTTTTTCCGGGTGAAATTGCACGCCGCGAAGGTTCGCGCGGGCGACCACGGTCGGGTAAATGCGGCCGTATTCAGTTTCCCCGATGACATCCTCGCGCGCTTCGGCGTCGCAGTAAAACGAATGCACGAAGTAGAAGAAAGCGCCGTCTTCGATGCCGCTCAATAGCGGGTGCTGTGCGCCGGCATGTCGCACTTGGTTCCATCCGACGTGCGGCACGCGCAAATCTTCCGCGAAACGGCGGACGCGCCCGCGCAACAGCCCCAAGCCCGGCGTCTGTCCGAACTCCTCAGACTCCTCGAAGAGCATCTGCATCCCGACGCAGACGCCGAGCAGCGGCGTCCCCTCCGCCACGCGCTGGCGCACGAGATGCTCAAAGCCGTGTTCTTTCAGCGCGCTCATGCAGGCCGCGAACGCGCCGACGCCCGGCAGCACCAGACGCTCGGCCTCGCGGAGCGTCTTGAGATCGTTTGTAATTACGGCCTCGCACCCGGCGGCCGTCAAAGCCTTTTCCACGGAGCGCAGATTGCCGACGCCGTAATCGATGATCGCCACATTCACCACCGTTTATAAAATCCCTTTCGTGCTGGGAACTCCGACAACGCGCGGATCGCGCTCGCACGCTTGCCGCAACGCCCGCGCCGCCGCTTTGAAAGTTCCTTCGAGAATGTGGTGCGTGTTGCGCCCGCGCAGACAATCAAGGTGCAGGTTGCAACGCGCGGCTTCGGCGAACGAGCGCCAGAAGTGCTCGGCCAATTCCACGGAAAAGTTACCGATCATTTGCCGCTTCGTTTCCACTTCATAAACGAGGTAAAAGCGCCCCGAGAGATCGACGACCGCGCGGCACAAAGCCTCGTCCATCGGGACCAGCGACGCACCGTAGCGCGTCACCCCGGCCTTGTCGCCGAGCGCCTGCGCGAACGCCTGCCCCAGACAGATCGCAATGTCTTCGACCGAATGATGATCGTCGATCTCCAGATCGCCCCGGCATTCAACTTCGAGATCGAACAGCCCGTGCCGGGCGAACAATTCCAGCATGTGATCGAGAAACGCGACGCCTGAAGCGACCCGCGAACGCCCGCTGCCATCCAGCGTCAAACCGACGCGAATGTCCGTCTCTTTCGTCTTCCGCCGCACCTCCGCCGCGCGCGGCGCTGCTTGCAGTTCCGTACTCATGTTTTTGTCCTCAACCTTACGGCCAATTAATTCAACGCCCGCCATTTCCGAGCAGCATTGCTCTCAAATTTGGAATTTCAAATCTCAAATTCAAGCTCGTTGATTACGTCGTGACGGCGTACGCGAAAATCTCCGCGAGCGCCCGGAGCAGCGCGTCGTTTTCCTCCGGCGTGCCGACGCTGACGCGGAAGTAATCCTTGAGCATCGGATAGCTGCTCACGTCGCGGATGAGAATGCCACGCGCGAGCAATTCGCGATAGACGCGGCGCGGCTCAAGCGACGAGCGCACCACCATAAAGTTGGCGTGCGACGGCACTGGCGCGAGACCTTCGATTTGTTGCAGGCCAGCGAATAGCCGCTCGCGCTCGGCCATGATTTTTTCGACTAGCGGGCGCAAATCCGTCTCGTACCGTTCGATGGCGACTTCGGCGGCTGTCTGCGAGAAAGCGTTGAGGTTGTAAGGCAGCACGGCTTTGCCGATCTCGCACGCCAGTGCGGGCGCGGCCAAGAGATAGCCGACGCGTAGTGCCGCCAGCGCCATCGCCTTCGAGAAGGTGCGGAAGACGACGAGGTTTTCGTGTTTTGAGAGCAATGGCGCCGCCGTCTGCTTGCTAAACTCGAAGTATGCTTCGTCGATGACGATGATGCCTCGCGACATTTTAAGAAGCAGCGCTAGCTCATGATGGTCGATGCCGCAGCCGGTAGGGTTGTTCGGCGAACAAAGGATCGTCACATCGGGATCATTGCTTTCAATCGCATGTCTGAGTGCGTCACCGTCATACGTCAACTCCGGCGTCAGCGGTACGCTCACGACTTCGCCGCCGAGCACCGTCGTCACCTGCCGGTAGAGCGCGAAGGTCGGCTCGGAGAGTAGCACGCGCTTTTCCTCTCCGATTGTCACCATCAACGTCGCCTGAATCAATTCGTTCGAGCCGTTGCCCGCGATAATGCCATCCGGCGTCCAGCCTGAAAAGTTTGCCAGTTTCTCGTGCAAACTTGCCGGCACAAAGTCCGGGTAGCGCGACCACGCGCGCCCGCGCAAACGCCGCGCAACTTCGCTCTTCAAGCTCTCCGGCACGTCCCACGGATTCTCGTTCTGGTTAATTTTAATCGCCGCTCGATCCGGCGACAAAGTGTAAGCGCGCAACTCGCGGACGCGAGACTTTATCGGGTGTCGGGTGTCGGGTGTCGGGTGTCGGATTAAGACAGCATCCTCCGCGCTTCGATCAGGATTGCCGGAACTCTTGACCGCGCCAGACTCACCCGGTA
>JACCRA010000285.1 GCA_013813825.1 Pyrinomonadaceae bacterium
CGCTCTTAAAGTTCGGGTAACTTTGCAACCGCGACTCGGCGGCGGCGCGCATCTCGTCGTTCGGCTCAACGCCGAAAACCTCATTCCCGTTTCGCAGGAACGACTCCGACAACAGACCCGTGCCGGAACCCACGTCGGCGATGATTGAGGCGGGCGAGAGCTTCAACTCCTCGCGCAGAAAATCGAGCGCGCCCGCCGGATAACCGGGACGATACGCAGCATAATTCTCGACGCGGTTATTAAATCGGATAGCCGTCTTGATCTTGCCTGTCGCTTCGCTGTTCATGGTCAAGTATCCATACGCCCGCAGCTTCGGGATGTTTTACGTCGCTTTCTCTATTTTCTCATCGGCTATCTTTTGCTCTGACGCGGTGGCCTGCAATTCTTCCTGCTGGCTTGCGGCGCTCGGTTCGTAGCTGAGCGTGATAAACACCGGAAAGTGATCCGACCCAAAATGCGAAAGCCGTCTGAAGTCGATCAATCTGAACTGGTCTGAATGAAAGAAGTGATCGAGCGGAAATCTCATGAAAAAGTATTTGGCATGAAAGGTGTTATAAAAGCCGCGCCCGATGCGTGGGTCCAACAAGCCGCTGATCTTCTGGAAGAGATAATTCGTCCGCGACCATGCCACGTCGTTCAAATCACCCATCACGATCACCGGCAGTTTCTTCTGCTTGACCTCTTTACCGACAATTAACAATTCCGCGTCGCGCGCGGTTGATTCTTCATCTTCGGGAGGGACGGGTGGTCGCGGATGCAGACAGTAAAGCTCAACCTCCTGCCCCGACGGCAATCGCACCAGCGTATGAATGGAAGGCACGTCATCCTCAATCAGAAATTTGATTTCCGGATTGATCAGTTCGAGCTTGGAATAAAGCAGCATCCCGTAGGTGTTGTCTTGCGGCTGGTGGACGACGAACGGGTAGGTGTGCTCTAACTCTTTGATCTGTTCCTGCCACCACTGGTCGGTCTCGACGGTCAGAATAATATCAGGATCGGCTTCACGAAATATCTGTCGCAACCGCGCCGCATCGCGATTGCTCATCAGCACATTCGCCGTTAGTAATCTCAAGCTCGATTCTTTGGCGGGAGTTCGACTTTGCTGCACTTGTTGGCGAGCTAACAAGGTGTAGGGAAACATCATGTAACCTTGATAGAGCAGGCACAGCGCAAGGGCGACAAGAAAAACAATTTCCGCGCCGCCGGAATTTCCTCTGAAGAGCCAGTACGCGACTAAAGTGACAGCCGTAATAGTAATAATTTGCGTGCGCGGGAAATCGAATATCCTGATCCACCACGAGTCCTTCCGAAATAAAGGCAGCACGGTGGCAATCGTCATTAATAAGCCGATCCCCATCAGCGCGCTCCTCACCGTTGACCTCTCCGCACTCTCAAATAACTGTGAGAGACGCCCGCCGCCGCGCCGCCGCGCCTGCTTCTATCTGACATGTTTGCTGTGGCGCATCCGCTGCCGAGTCCGCGAAATTGACGGCCATTGACTATTTGAAGCTTTGACTCAGCGTTCATATCCACCCGGAGAACTTGTGCCGGCCATCCCTCAAGCAGCCGACAATTCCGCAATCGGATGATACAACGTGTCCCGCTCGACGGCGGCGAAGCCAGCGTCTTCGATCAGCGTTTTGATCTCGCCTTTGTTCATCTTCACTTCGTTGTGCGACTCAACCGAGTAACTTTCGGTTAGTTCGCCGCCATCGGTGATCGTGCCGTCGAGATCGTTCGCGCCGTAGTGCAAGGCGACCTGCGCGAGCCGCTTGCCGAGCATCACCCAGTAGGCTTTGATGTGCGGGAAATTGTCGAGCAAGAGGCGCGAGACGGCGATGGTCTTTAAGCTATCGACGCCGGTTGGCCCCGCCGAGAGATGCGCGAGTTTCGTGTTTTCGGGATAAAAAGCGAGCGGAATGAAGCACTGAAACCCGCCGGTCTGATCCTGCTGCTCGCGCAGGCGGATTAAATGATCGACGCGATCTTCGACGGATTCGATGTGGCCGTAGAGCATCGTCGCGTTGGTCTTGAGTCCCGCGTGGTGAACTTTCCCGGCGAGCGCGAGCCAGCGGTCGGCGTCCGTTTTGTGAGCGCAGATCGCGGAGCGCGTCGGCTCGCGGAAAATCTCCGCGCCGCCGCCGGGGCATGAATCCATCCCGGCGGCGATCAATTGGCTAATCACATCTTCATCGCTCATCTTATAGAAGTGCGCCATGTGGTCGAGTTCGACCATCGTGAACGCTTTCAAGTGCAGACGTGGATAGGCGCGCTTCAAACCTGACAACAGATTGGTGTAGTAAGCAAACGGCAGCTTCGTGTTCAACCCGCCGACGATGTGCAGTTCGGTCGCGCCCTCGCCCACGGCCTCGCCCGCGATCTTTAAAGCCTCGTCGATGTTGTGCGTGTAAGCGTCGGGCTGGCGCGGCGTTCGATAGAAGCCGCAGAACTTGCAGTCAGCATAGCAGATGTTGGTGTAGTTGAAATGCCGGTTGACGTTGTAGTAGGTCGTTCGCCCGTGCCGTTCACGCCGCACCCCATCGGCCAACTTGCCGAGCGCCGTCAAGTCGTCAGTCTCAAACAGTGCGAGACCGTCGGCGAAAGAGAGCCGCTCGCCCTGTTCAACTTTCTCGGCGATGCTCGTTAAATTCGGATCATGTGAAAACTTCATAGCTTGAAATCAATTACAAAAAGCATGGCGCTGTTAGTCCCAAATCTCCCGCACGTTAAGCACGAAGCCGCGCAACAACGGCTCGCCGGAGAGCGTCTCCGGATCGTCGAAAACTTCGACGGGCGCGTTCGGACGAGAGACATAAACTCTTCGGTGCCGCGGATCGAAGAGCCAGCCGAGTTGCGCGCCATTGGCGATATATTCTTCCATCTTTCGCTGTAAAAATTTAAGAGAATCCGTGCGCGAGCGTATTTCCGCCACGAAGTCCGGGCCGAGCGGCGAGAACTTTTCTTGTTCTTCATCGCTTAATGCATTCCAACGCTCGTTGCGAATCCATGCCAGATCGGGCGAGCGTTTCGCGCCATTCGGCAGCGTAAACATAGTGGACGAATCGAAGACCTGCCCGGTTCCGTCTTGTTCCGCCCAAGCACTGAATCTGTAAATAAATTTGGCATTACGTCGGCCACTCTTCGCGCCGGTGGGGGACATGATGATGAGGTCTCCTTCGCTGCTAAGTTCAAAGCGCCAGTCCTCGTTTAACTGGCAGAACTCGATGAACTCCTCGTCGCTCAGTCTGTGTAGCACCGGGCCGAAATGCAGCACGAAAGGTTCCACGCCTTCGACCTGTGGCCTCAGCGCGCCGGTGGATGACTCTCCTCTTTCATCAATCTGCGTCGCCATAACTTTTCCTCACCGCCAGAATCGTGCCAGAAAGATCGCGCCGCCGAAGGTCGCGAAGAGAATCACGCTGACGAAAGCGTTGGTCGTAAAAAACGCCGCGTTCAAGCGCCCCAAATCGCCGGCGCGCACGAGCGAGTGTTGATAGACGAGCAACGCGCCGGTCGCCAAGACACCGAACAGCGCGAGCGGGCCGAGCCGCGTCGTCAAGTATAACCCGACGAGCGCCGCGAACGCCCCCGCGTGCAGCAACCGCGAAACCCACAAAGCACGCCGGACGCCGACGCGCGCCGGAATCGAGCGCAATCCCGCTTGCCGATCAAAGTCCGTGTCCTGACAGGCATAGAGCACGTCGAAGCCAGCCGTCCACAACAGCACGACGAGCGAGAGCAACAGCGGCACGCGATTATCGAGCGCGCCGCGCACGGCGATCCACGCTCCCGTCGGAGCGATACACAGACACCAGCCGAGGACGAGATGCGAGAGCGACGTGAAACGCTTCGTGTACGAGTAGAGCACAACGCTCGCGAGCGCGACGGGCGCAAGCATGAGCGTCAAACGATTGAGCATCAACGCGGCGAGAAAAAAGAGCGCGGCTGACAGCATCGTAAACGCCCACGCGAAACCGAGCGAGAGTTGTCCCGCCGGCAACGCTCGCGTCTGAGTGCGCGGGTTGCGGGCGTCAAACTCTCGATCCGCGATCCGGTTAAACGTCATCGCGCACGAGCGCGCCCCGACCATCGCCGCCGTAATCCATATGACTTGCCACCAAGTCGGCAGCCCGCCCGCCGCCAGCACCGCGCCCAAAAAGGCGAAGGGCAA
>JACCRA010000306.1 GCA_013813825.1 Pyrinomonadaceae bacterium
TCACTCCGTCGCCGTCGAGCCAGTCTTCCGCCCGGTACACGCCGTCTGGAAGGTGCCGGATCACGGCGCGCATCATCCGCGACGAGTAATTGATCAAGTGCCCGGCGTACTCCCTCGCTTCCGTCGCGCCCGCGCGTTCGACGATCTCTGAGAGCCGCGCCGCGCCGGTCTTGAGCGAGCCGATCTGCGCCTCGAAATCCGCCCGTCGCTCCTCCGCCCCGCGCACGTTCGCCAGCAGCAAACGCATCACGTCCGCGACGATCTCGCCGCCGCGCACCAAATGAATTGGCGGGATTCGCAGCCCCTCGCCGTACACATCCGTCGCCACTCCCATCGACCCCGGACTCGCCCCGCCGATGTCGGCATGATGCGCGCGGTTAGCAACGAAGAAAAACGGGTGTCGGGTGTCGGGTGTCGGGTGTCGGTGAAGAGTGCGAACAGGACTTGAGTTTTTACCTGACACCCGACACCTGACACCTGACACCTGCTCGAAGACGCCGCTGACGAGAGTGACGTCCGGCAGGTGCGTGCCGCCAGCGAAGGGATCGTTTAAGGCGACCACGTCGCCGGGACCAATCGTGGTTTCGCGGAGCGCGGCGGCGACTGCCATCGGCATCGAGCCGAGATGCACCGGCATGTGATCGCCTTGCGCGATGACGCGGCCGGCGGCGTCGAAGACGGCGCACGAGTAATCGCGCCGCTCCTTGATGTTGGGCGAGAAGGCCGTGCGCCGGAGCGCGATGCCCATCTCTTCCGCGACCGAAGTGTAGAGCGCGCGGTAGATTTCCAATGTCGTCGGATCAAAGCGTGCTCGCTGTTTCATAGCATGATGATCAAGTTGCCGTGATGGTCGAGCTGTGCGGCGGCGACGCCGGAGGAGGGGACCAAAGTCGTCGAAGAATACTCAATGACGATGCAGGGAGTCTTGAGTTGTGCGCCCGGCGTCAAATCATCGCGGCGATAGACGGCGACTGTCGCCGCTTGTTTCGTCAGATAAACTTTTTCACTGTCGTGCGGCGGGGCGGCAAGCGGTGCGGATGAACGTCCCGGCTGCTTGGCGCGTCGCGCCTGCAACTTGGCGACGAGACCGAGCGAGCGCAGCCGCGCGCTGACGATCTCGACCGCATTTTCTTCGCGCGCGTAGCCGTAACGCGCGAGGTGCGCGCGGTGAAAAGCGGCGACGAGCGCGCGGCCTCTGTGCGCCGTGATCTCCAACTCGAACGACTGGCCTTTGTATCTCGCGGCGACGCTCCGTTCATGTTGCTGTTTGTCGTTCGCGAAGCCTTCGCGGTGCAACGCCGTGCGGGCGGCGCGCTCCATCTCCACCCACGCGCGTTCGAGTTTGGCGAGGTCGTCACCGCTGCCACCGTCGCCTTTGCCGCCATCCGCGACTGTGAGCATGACGGTGCGGCTGGAATCTTTGATCACGTCAGAGGCGAGCGCGCCGAGCGCCGAGAGAGCGCCGGGGTCGCGCGGCACGACAACGCGCGGAATCCGTAAACTTTGCGCCAACGCGACGGCGTGCAATCCGCCCGCGCCGCCGAACGAGACCAGCGTGAAGCCGCGCGGATCATACCCGCGCTCGATTGACACCGCGCGCAACGCCCGCTCCATCCCGGCATTGACGACGCGCACCACGCCGAGCGCCGCCTCGATGGCGCTCACACGTCGTCCGCCCGCCGCGCTCATCTCCCGCGCAAGTTGCGTCAACACGTCGCGGGCGCGCTCGGCATCGAGGCTGAAGTCGCCGCCCAGCAATTGCCCGCCGCCGAAGCGTCCGAGGACGAGGTTCGCGTCCGTCACCGTCGGCAGCGCGCCGCCGCGCCCGTAGCAGGCCGGCCCCGGTTCGGCCCCGGCTGACTCCAGCCCGACGCGCAACGAACCGCCCGCGTCCACGCGCGCCACCGAACCGCCGCCCGCTCCGACCGTATGAATGTCCAAGACCGGAATCGCGATGGGCATTCCGCTGATCGTCGCCTCGTTAGTCGTCCGCGTCTCGCCCGCAACGCACAAGGCCACATCGGTCGAAGTGCCGCCCATGTCGAACGTCAACACGTCAGCGGCTTTCGCCTGCCGCGCCGCCCGCAACGCGCCGACCACACCGCCCGCCGGCCCCGACAAGATCGTGCGGACGGGTTCGCCAGCCGCCACCCGCGCCGACACGCTCCCGCCCGACGATTGCATCACCCGCAGGCCGGGCGCTTCCCTCCCCAGCCGTCCGAGGTACGCGCCCATCAGCGGTTGCAGGTAAGCGTTAATGACGACGGTGGAAGTGCGCTCGTACTCGCGATACTCCGGCAAGATTTCATGTGAGATCGACAGCGGCACGCCGAGCGCCGCGAGCGCCTTTTTAATTTTTCTCTCGTGTTCCGGCCGCACGAAAGAAAAGAGCAGCGAAACGGCGATTGACTCGACACGCGCCCGCCTCAGTTGCTCCACCAACTTCCGCAAGTCCGCTTCGTCCAATTTCTCTAACACCTCGCCGGACGCCGCCACCCGCTCGCGCACACCGAGGCGCAAGC
This sequence comes from Pyrinomonadaceae bacterium, assembly GCA_013813825.1. Classification (GTDB taxonomy): domain Bacteria; phylum Acidobacteriota; class Blastocatellia; order Pyrinomonadales; family Pyrinomonadaceae; genus JACCRA01. Next base: position 2,523 of record JACCRA010000306.1, read on the forward strand.
GCCGTGGGACCAACGGCGGTGGCTTCTCGCCGTCCAGATCGTACAGCGACGGGCGCGCCTGCCGCCCGATCTCCAACACGTCCTCAAAGCCGGCGGTTGTCACCAAGCCGGCACGCGCGCCCCTCCGCTCCAATAGCGCATTGGTCCCCACCGTCGTCCCATGCGCCACCTCGATCTCGCGTACCCGCGCGCCGGTCTCACCGGCGATCCGCCGTAAACCTTCCGCAATCGCCCGCGACGGATCGCCCGGCGTCGAGGCCAGCTTAAAAATATGCAGTCGATTATTCTTCTGAAAAACAAAATCCGTGAACGTCCCGCCCGTGTCCACGCCGACACGAACAGGCTCTGAATTTCGCTTTGCAGTTTTAGAGGTTGGCACAGGAAAGCTCAAGAAAAATGATTAAATGATGAATGCCGCAATGATGAATTAAAGACAGATAATTTGAATCCATCATTCATCATTCCGCATTCATCATTGCTCCTCTGGCTGCGGCGATTTCTCGTTCAGACTTTTCCACTCGCCGGATTGAATGAAGCTGGCCCAATAGAACGGGTGGCGACGGTCTTCGGTTTGCGGATTGACTTTGAGCGTGCCGGCGATGCTGCGTTGCGCGCCGCCGTCGCCGCTTTGCGTCGAGGCTGCGCCGCGAATTATCTCTAGTTGAACTTGCCGGAGTGCTTCCGTCCGCCCCTCGCCTGATTGCAGGCGTTTGTAATAAGCGACCATCAGATCGCGCGTCGCCGCGTCCGACACTTGCCAGAGGCTCATCACTTGCGACTCGGAGCCAGCTAAAACTAACGCGCGGCGCAGACCATAGACGCCTTCGCCGTTTTTCACTTCGCCGATGCCAGTTTCGCAGGCCGAGAGGACGACGAGCTTGGTCCCCCATAAGTCTAAGACCGCCGCTTCGAGCGCGGTCAGCACGCCGTCCTCACCGTTCGCGCTCCGCCGCCCGTTGGCTCCCGCGAGGGCGACGCCGGAGCGAAGCAGCAAATTCTCGCTGCCCGTTTGACCGCCGAGCGTCAGGCCGCGCGTGTCGCCGGCGACGGCGCGGGCAGTTGTTTGATCGGGCAGGAAGAAGCCGTGCGTCGCGATGTGGAGAAGGCGTGGGCCGGCGACAGTTTTCAGCGCGGCCTCGGTGGCCTCGGCGGCGGTCAGCACCCGCGCGTTCGGCAGCAGCGCGCCGAGGGCGGCGGCTTCGCCCGCCGTGCCGGGCAGACGCGAGAAACGCACCGTCGTTGACATAAAGTCGAAGGAACGGCGATTCGCACTCCCTTCCGGCGCGGCGGCGACGGCAGCGGCGACGGCGACGGGCGCGGTTTGAGCAGTTGACGCGGAAGCAACGTCAGCCGCCGCGACGCCGCCCGCATCGAATTGTGGATCGGCGAACACGATTGGTCCCTGCCGGCTCGCCGTCTTGACGTTCAAGCGCAGCAGGTCGCGCCCGCTGGTCAGGTAGGTAATCGAGTAGTCCTCGACGAGGTAGCGATCCCGCTCGTCCACGAGCGCCGCGAAGGGGACCAAGTTGAGCGCGCCGTCCGGCGAGAGGAAAATTTGTTTGGTGTCGCCGAGCAAACGCCGCACCGGGCGCATCACCGTCTCGTCGAGCGAGCGCGCCAGTGGCCGCGCGTCCATCCGGCGCGGATCGGCGAGCGCGGCGCGCAGGGCCGCTACCTGCTGCTCGATGCCGGCCGCTTCGCCGAGTTCGACCCACGCTGGCGCAGCGCCGGAGCGCAGCACGTAGGCCACGTAGCGCGGCGTGCCCCACCGCTCCGCTCTGGTCTTGGCGGTGGCGATGTACGGGCGATAGATCGCCATCTCGACGAGCGCCGCGCCGGCGGGCAACACGGCTTGGACGCGGTCGAGCGTGATCGTCTGCGACTGCGCGCGATACTCCGCGCTACGCGCGCTGATCGCGGTCTCTAATCTTTCCGCTTCGGAGTTTAATTTCGCGAGCCTTGATTGATACTCTTCAGGCGGCGTCTGCCCCGCGCCTTTCAGGACCAGCGCGGCGAGTTGCGCGCGAACGACGGAGAGTTCTTCGAGCAACGCGCGATCTTCAGGACGCAGGCGACGGCGCAAGACCGCGATCTGTTCGCTCGAAGCGTCGAGCACGCGGCCTTTGCGTTGCAGGATACTGGTCAGCGCGAGGCGCAATGCCGCCGGGTCGTTCGGCGCTCCGCGCGTGTGCAAAAAGATCGAATAGTCGCCGCCCTCGGCGATGGATGCCATGTACAACTGCTTCTGCTGTTCGGTGCCAACCGTCAGGAGCAGCGCGAGTTGCCGCTCGCGGATGTCGCTGGAACGCTGCCGGGCGGCCACGGCGCGCGGCAGATCGTTTTGCACGAAGTAATCGACTGAGAGATTAGCCAGCAGGGTCGCGAGCGTCGGATGCTCACTTCCCAAACGCCGCTCGGTAACGGCGAGGCTGCGCTGGTGGAGCGCTGTCGCGCGCGGATAATCACCTTTCGCGAAGTGCAGCATCGCGTGGTTGTTCAGCGAGATGCCGACCTCCTCGCTGTCCGCGCCGATCACTTTTTCGCGGATCGCCAGCGAGCGCACAAACAACGGCTCGGCGCGCTCGTACTGCTGTCCCGCGAGGTAAGCGCCGGCCAGATTATCGAGCGCGCTGGCGAACAGGCGGTGCTCCGTGCCGACCTTCTTTTCAAAAATTCTCAAGGCGCGCTCGAACGATTCCACGGCTCGCGCGAGATCGCCGCGCTCCTGATAAACCGTCGCCAGATTGTTCAGAGATTTGGCGACGCCGGGATGCTCCGGCCCGAAAGTTTGTTCGCGAATCTTGAGGCCGCGTTGCAGCAATTCCTCGGCGCGCGCGTAGTCGCCCTTCGCGTAGAACAGCAGCCCCAAGTTGTCGAGAATGACGGCCACTTCCGGGTGCGATTGGCCCAGCACTTTCTCGTTGACCGCGAGAGCGCGCTGGAACAGCGGCTCGGCCTGTAAGAAGTCGCCGCGCTGCTCGAAGAGCGACGCTAAGTTGTTTAAGGCCGTCGCCACGTCAGGGTGCTCCGGCCCCTGCGCCTTCTCCTTGATACGGACGACACGACGGTAAAGCTGTTCGGCGCGGTCGAGATCGCCGGACGCCTGCGCGATGCTAGCGAGATTGTTCAGCGAGACGGCGGTATCTGGATGTTCCGGTCCGAGTTTACGTTCGCGGATCGCCAGCGCGCGGCGGTTGAGTTGTTCGGCGCGGGCGTAGTCGTCGCGCTCATCATAGAGCAACGCCAGATTGTTGAGCGCGGTCGCCACTTTCGGATCGTCCGGCCCGTGTGCCTTTTCGATAATCGCGACCGCGCGTTGCAAGAGCGGCTCGGCGCGCGTGTAATCGCCCTGCTCAATGTAGAGCGTGGCGAGGTTGTTGAGCGGCGCGCCGAGATTCTGGCTCTCCACGCCGAGCGCCTGCTCGTAAAGCGAGATGGCGCGTTGCAGCGCCAGTTCGGAGCGACGGTAGTCGCCGCTGGCTCTATACAGTTCGCCGAGGACGTTGAGCGGGCCGGCGATCAACTGTTGGCTCAACTCGACGGGCAGCCCGACGTTTTCCTCCGCCAACGCCAGCACCTTCTCGGCCAGCGGAATGGCGCGCGCGTAATCGCCGGCGGCG
>JACCRA010000323.1 GCA_013813825.1 Pyrinomonadaceae bacterium
ACTCTGAAGGTCATGAGGGACGACACAGGTTGCCGCTTTCCGCCTACATCCTGTCGTCACAGAATGCAGAAATCAACATACAAGGGACGGTTGGATGTACTCAACCGTCCCTCCGGGACTCGATGAAGATCGCAATCCATCCCCAGCGATAAATCGCTGGGCTATTGCCAAACGCCCCTCCAGGGCTGATCAGCCATCATCAATCCGAGCAGGTAATGAACGCCTCATCTCAGCCGAATGCCTCCGGTCATCACGTTGCCCCGCGGCAGCAGGCAGTAGTGCGCGCCGTCGTCGGCTCAATCATGCTGTGCGCGGCGTTGGGCGCAACCACTTCAGCGCAAACGCCGGCAAGTTCACAGGAGTTATCACAGCAGTCCGCCACGCACGAACAACTTCGGCTCGCTCGTTTACAACGCCTGAGTGATTTGCTGGCCGAAGTCAGACAGCGGTCGGATTCCATCGACTTTGACGCCGGGAAAACTTTCAGTATCACTGTCAACGCGGAAGCCGTCGGCAACGAAGACGATCCACTGCATTCTTTCAAAGTCGAGTGCGGCGCGGATACCGATAAAATTTTGTGTGGCGCTGCTGAAGAGATGCTCGTGTTCCTGCGCGGCAGTATGTTCCATCAACTGCTGACCGAGGCGCACCGGGTTGGCTTGACGCTTAGGTTAGGCAGCGATGACGCAGTAGCGTCACTACTTGTTGATTTTGGTAGCGCCGGCGACGCTAGGCGAGCAGGCGAAGTCCATCGGAAAGAAATTTTACGCGCCCTTCAAGATTACTCCGAGCCTGATCTTCATCTTGTCTTAAACAACATGAAGATGTCCGCTAACGGCAAACAAATGTCGTTGAAGTTAGAAATGTCCCGCGAGCAAGCGGGCAATCTCCTCCGAAAACATCTCTCGCTGCCCTGACTTCCCGCGCCGGACGAGCGCGCCCGCCCTCCCGGTAGGTGTTGCTTGCTCCAATCTTTTCGCTCACTTACAATCGCACGTTGGGTTGCTAGTCCCAATGTCCGCCGTGCGGCACATCGGCTTGCCGCGTCGTTTCGTTTTCGTGTGAAGGATTAAAGAAGTCATGCTTGATAAATTTCTGACTAAAGTTTTCGGCAGCAGCAACCAGCGGTACGTCAAGACCTTGATGCCGACGGTGGCGCAAATTAACGAGTTGGAAGAGTCAGTCAAAGCTCTTTCGGACGACGAAATGCGGGGGCGCACCGCGCAGTTGAAAGAGCAATTGGCGGAGGCCGTCAAAGACGCGCGCGACGCGGAAGAGCGCAAGCGGCGCGAGCGGGAGACGCTGGACGAAATCCTGCCGGAAGCCTTCGCGCTGGTGCGCGAGGCATCGGTGCGTGCTACGGGGATGCGCCACTTCGACGTGCAACTGATCGGCGGCATCGCGCTCCATCAAGGCAAAATCGCGGAGATGCGAACCGGCGAAGGCAAGACGCTCGTGGCGACGCTGCCCGCCTACTTGAACGCCTTGACGGGCCGCGGCGTTCACATCGTAACGGTCAACGACTATCTCGCTTCGCGCGACGCCGAATGGATGGGGCGCATTTACACTTTTCTCGGCTTGAGCGTCGGCTGCATCCAGAACGACGTAGACGATTGGGAGCGTAAGGACGCTTACAGCGCGGACATCACTTACGGGACCAATAACGAGTTCGGCTTCGACTATTTGCGCGACAACATGAAGTTCGATCTCGCCACCTGCGTCCAACATGGGCATTACTATGCCATCGTGGACGAGGTTGATTCGATCCTGATTGACGAAGCGCGTACGCCTCTGATCATTTCCGGCGCGTCGGAAGAGGCGACCGACAAATATTACAAGGCCGACGCCATCATCCCGCACCTCAAGCGCGGCACGGAAGACACCGACAATTCTTCGGGGAAGAAGATCATTACCGGCGATTATCTGGTTGACGAGAAGCAGCACACGGCGGTGCTCACCGAAGACGGAGTTGATCGCGCCGAGCGGTTGCTGGGCGTCGGCAATCTCTACGATCCGTCGAACATGGAGATGCTGCACTGCGTCGAGCAGGCTTTGAAGGCGCACACGCTTTACAAAAACGATCACCAGTACATCGTCCGTGACGGCGAAGTGATCATCGTCGATGAATTTACGGGGCGCACAATGCCGGGCCGCCGTTGGTCAGACGGCCTGCATCAGGCGGTCGAAGCCAAAGAAGGCGTCAAAATCGAGCGCGAGAATCAGACGCTCGCGACCATCACGCTGCAAAATTATTTTCGCCTCTACGAAAAGCTCTCAGGCATGACGGGCACGGCGGAAACCGAGGCGTCGGAGTTTGACGGAACTTATAAGCT
>JACCRA010000351.1 GCA_013813825.1 Pyrinomonadaceae bacterium
CTATTTCCCAACAATTTCGCCGTCTTGCCCATTCAGCAAGAGACGGCGACTTGAGAATTTTGATAGATACTGCGAAAACGTCCTGAAAACAGGCGGTTCTAGCATTCTGAATTACGCGCACTCTTCATCTTAAATTTCTCAAGTAAGCAAGTTGTGGCATTCTCCTGACGATGTCAGTTGCCATGAAAGGAGAATGGCCCGATGAGCGAAGACCTGTCACGCTCGTTGTTTGATAGTTTAGAGCAAGTCCCAGACCCGCGCCGCGAGCGCACCCAACTCCACCGATTAGTGGATATTCTCGTCATTGCCGTGTGCGCCAGCATTTGTGCCGCAGAGACATGGGAAGAGATCGCCGAGTTCGGGCACGCGAAAGAAAGCTGGTTCAAGAAGTTCTTGGCTTTACCCAACGGGCTTCCCTCGCACGATACTTTTCGTCGCGTCTTTCTCCGCATCAACCCGAAGAAGTTTCAGGAGGCGTTTCTGGTGTCGGTGCGGGAGGTCTCGCCATTGGCTGAGGGCGAGATTGTTGCCATTGATGGCAAGCACGTGCGCGGCGCGCGCTCTGCGGACGGCAAAGAAGGCTTGCGGATGGTTAGTGCTTGGGCGTGTGAACAGCGACTCGTGCTGGGGCAGTTGAAGACCGGTGAGAAATCAAATGAGATCACGGCCATCCCGCTGCTGTTGGAGTTATTAGAGTTGCGGGGCTGCATCGTGACCATTGATGCGATGGGCTGTCAAACGCGGATGGCCTCTCAGATCATCGCTCGGCAAGCCGATTATGTTCTGAGTTTGAAAGGCAATCAGGGCCGCCTTCATCAGGAAGCGGCAGAATATTTTGCGTGGGCTGAGAAGATCAACTTCAAAGATTTAGAGTATGACTACTGTCAGACGCTGGAGAAAGATGACGGGCGCATTGAGGGACGGAAATGTTGGGTGACAGAAGACATCGAGTGGTTCGCTGAGAAGGGTGAGTGGGCGGGGTTGCGTTCATTCATCATGGTCGAGGCCGAGCGCGAAGCGATGGGAGGGGCGGCGACCGTGGAGCGCCGATATTTCATTAGCAGTTCCATAGGTCTGATTTATCAACAACGAGCGAAGCAATCTAACGCTGCGCTTCAGCGGCGAGCTATCAACCTGAGAGTTTAAGAGGCTACCTTATTGCGAGTCCGCTGCAAGCGTTTGTCGGACGGCGCCCCCCGTCAAAGCGCATGGGTATAAACAGCCAATTTCGTCACACTCTTTACACTTCCAATAGAAGTGAGTCACCGCTTCTACAGTGCTCCCGCACTTGCCACACACATCTCCGGCGAAATCGTGTCCGAATAAACTATTCTGTGCTCCAGCGTCGAGCGAATGCGGTTGGGCGAGTTTGTTGCTTTGGCCGTGCGTGGGAGCGTGTTGCGCGGTGAGCAGTCGCGTGATGAGCGCGTCGGCGTCGGCTTCCTTTCCCGCGGGCACCGGGACACGCCATTCTTTATCAACGGGTATGTGGCGGCCTCTAAGGAAGACTTTGCCGACACACTTGAACTCCAAAACTTCCAATGTCTTTCCTAGCCTAATGGAGATCGTCTCCCGCCTGACGATACGCAGTCGCCAAGCTAGTTCTCTCGCCCCCCAGCCGAGCCACATCCCGTTGGTGCAAACCCCGTCGTGCGTAATCAAGACTTCTCCGGCGCTTGCTTCGAGTTTCTTTGCGCATACATCTGCACGGTTCCGTGAAGTCCCACAACCACGAGAAGGAAACCGCCTACCACACCCGCGTTGATGACGGCGGCAGCGACCATGATGACGTTAAAATATTTCGTCAACACATAGCCGATCTCAAAGCCTTTCGACTTACTTTCGTGCTCCGTGAAGTCAACGCCACTCGTCCGGCGTGTAATGCCAGCGAGCTAATATTTCTGAAGGTGCGGGAGGCGAAACATAACTACAGGAATATGATTTTGGAGAAGTAGGTCAAACCGAAAATATAGTGCCCCTCACATTCTATCTCAACTCACGTTAGTCGTTTGCTGAGGTCGTCTGGATGGTGAGACATAGCAAACTAAGTAAGAGGTCTTGAGAAAAAAGCCGCCCAACGCAGGGGATCAGCCGCTCGCTCAGACCTTTGAGTTTAACAGTCAATCCTGTGCGCGTCGGCTGCATCCCTTTGTTAGATGGCGTGCCAGGGATGATAAACCTGTTTCACCTACAACTCCCTCCAGTCATGCGACTTTCTTCCAGATGATGGAATAGCGCCACAATAAATGTTTCTTCACCTCAGCCCCTGGAAGTATATCCGCACAAACTTTATGTACCTGAGCTAAGGTGAGATAAGAATCATGCCGCCCGTGTTCAGCCCATGCTTCGCGAACATGGCGGGGTGCCATCATCCGACCATGCCTGATCAGCTTCAATCCCATACTCACCGGCACTGCCAATGTGCTTGTGACCGCGTCAAACAGTCCCTCAGCTTGAAACAAATCGAGAATCAGTAAAACTCCATTGACCTTCAGAGATCTCTTAATCTTCGGCAGCACCTCTGCTATGGGCAGATGATGTAACGTGGCGACCGTAGCAATACAATCGAAATTTTCAGCGGGAAGTTCTCGCGACATAACGTCCGCGACTTGGAAATCAATGTTCGGGAACAGCGCTGACCGTTCTTTGGCAATTCGGATCATGTTTGGCGATAGATCAAGAGCGAGCACTCGGTCTGAAGGCTTCGCCAAGAGACGTGAGAATGCACCTGCGCCACAGCCGATTTCAAGTGACTCCCGACAGGGTGACGGAATATGCTGCGACAGGAAATCATGGTATTGGCTGCTGTGATCCCACTCTTCGCCTGAGAGTAGTGCGATGCGATCAAAATCTGCTCGAATGGTGGACATTGCTTCAGCCGTAAAGGTCGCCCCCAACTGTGCGGCCTGGATTCCAGTTATTTGCTCATCTTTAGGAAGCCATCTAACTTTACATTAGGCGTACTCAAGTGCGCTTTGTAAGATGCACTTTCGTCCGTATAACACCCCCCAGCCTACCAATTTAATAAGTATTTCTCCCCTCCTTCCGTGTTATGCACCCTCGAACCACTTAATATACGCACTGGCCCGCCGCTCCCCCGCACCGCCCAAACACGGCTTTACGTGAGCTTAATATATTAAACCTGTTGCGTGATAAGGCATCAACGGCTAAGTTTGAGCAACGGAGCCAGCAAATATGTCCCTCTATCACAAACTCAGCCGGAAGCCGAAACTGTTTCTCTCAGTCACTGGGATGAACCTCCATCAGTTTCAAACACTGTTGCCGCAGTTTGAGCAGGTCTATGCCTTACTCGAACGCAAGCGTAAATGCAAAGTCGTCCGCACGGGACGAAAGCGCCTGCGAGGGATCGGTGGCGGCGCATCTTTCGCAAACTCGTTGTCTGACCGCTTGCTGATGTTGCTCTTTTACTATTGCCTCTTCCTGACACAAAAGTTGATGACGCTGCTATTCAAAGCCGCAGATAAAAGCGTCATCTGTCGCTCCATCCAATTAATGCGCCCCGTCTTCGAGTCCATCTTGCCGGTGCCGGAGAGGGCGCGCCGCCGTGTTCTCTCCTTAGCTGACAAAGAACAGCAACGACGGAAAAAGCGCATCGGCAGTGTCGAAGAGTTTCGCCAGGCTTATCCCGAACTGACTTTCATCATTGATGGCGTGGAGCAACTGAAGCGCAAACCCACAGCTCCCGCCAAGCGCAAAAGCGATTATTCAGGGAAGAAGAAGCGGCACACGCTCAAGCAAATTGTCATCTCGACGCCTTCCGGCATTATCGTTGATCAAAGTCCGTCAGTCGGTGGGCGGCCCCCTGATTTCAAAGTCTTCAAGGATGAGCATGCGGCGCGTGGCATCGCGAATGAATTCACAGACTATCGCGTGACGCTCTATGGCGACAGTGGCTTTGATGGGATGAAGGATGTGGGCTTACCCCTGGAAGTCAGGCTCAATGAAAAAGCGCGGCGCACTCATCCACTGACCCGCGAACAGAGAAAGCTGAATCGGTTGCGTTCCCGCACCCGCATCCGTGTCGAGCATACTTTCTCGCGACGCAAGAAGTACGCAATCGCCTCGGCCATCTATCGCAACCGCGACGAGGATTACGATCAGGCAATGAAGATCGTCGGTGGTTTAGTCAACCTGAGAGCCTATGACAGAATCTTTCAAAGAACGGGGTTGCAACTCTAACGCAAGTGAACCGAGCGGCAGCTTTGTTTTTCATTAAGCTGCCTTATCACGCAACAGGTTTATTAGACCTCTTGCAAAAGTCGGTTTTGTTGAAGATGCCGACCGCTGAATCACTGGCTTTTGCTTTCTGTCAGGATGACTTTTGCAAGGGGTCTATTGAAACAAAAAGGCCCTTTTGTGGATATCTTACGCTCTCTATCTTGCGAGACTCTTTTCTGTTTATCCCAACAAACTTTTTCAATTTATTTGTGAAGCAGTGAGTTGCAACATTAAAGTTGGCATACTATAGGCACACACAATAGAAACGGGCAGCCTTCAGGCTGCCCGTAAGTTACTGCAAATAAAAGTGGCTAGGGACGGAATCGAACCGCCGACACCCTGATTTTCAGTCTCAAAGAGCCGCTTTTCCCCAGTGTGGCTGAGTTATTCTGTGTGCGTTTTTGTTGGCCTTTTCTTGCTTTCGATAGTGCTTAAGTTATGCTGATTTTGTTCAGTTTGGGCTAGTTGGCAGACCTTTGGCAGACCAAATTTACATGGTTGCTGCTCATGTAAATTTCATCAAATAATCAATCACAGTTTTCCAATCAGGAAATTTCGGCGTGCCAAACCAAATATGCTCGCCTTCAAAACTTCCCGCACCGTTTCTATCGCGGTCGTCAATTAAAAAATCGCCCT
>JACCRA010000356.1 GCA_013813825.1 Pyrinomonadaceae bacterium
GCGGTGACGAAGGGCGGCGCGCTTCTGTTTTGCGACCATGAACACACAGCGCGGACGCGAATACTACCTAATCGTCGAGGGGTCTTACCTGACGGAAGTGGAAGCCGAACACGCCCTGCGCGATCCGTTTATTGAAGACTGGGTCGAGCAGACCGGGCGGTTTCGGATTCATAATTTGCAGGAGATGGAGATCGTGCCGGGCGTGGTGCTCGGCGTGCTCGGCGTGGTGATGCTCGACGACGGCGTGTTCGAGATCGCCAGTACCGACCCGCAGCGCCCGCTCACCGAACACAAGGCCAAAGCGGTGGCCGAAGCCCTGCGCCGCTACGATATGTTCGACGTTGTGGACGTTGAACTGCGCGAAGAAATCGGCGACGAGGAAATAGCAGGTTGATTAAATTCAGTAACGTCGTCATGACAAGGTTTGATCGTCGTTCTAACGTCCTCCCGCTTGTCACTGCTTTCACACCTCGCTCAAACGATAACTTTCAGAAACTCGGCAGATTCCTTTTTGAGATCACGACGCAATCCTAGTTGCGTGCTGCAACAATGACCGATTTTCTTAACGGACAAGTGCGAGTCTTAATCGACGACATCACCGCGCAGCAGGTGGACGCGGTGGTGAACGCCGCCAACTCGACGCTGCTCGGCGGGGCGGGCGTGGACGGCGCGATCCACCGTGCCGGCGGGCCATCAATCCTTGAAGAGTGTCGCGAACTGCGGCGCACGCGCTATCCCGAAGGTCTGCCGGCGGGCGACGCCGTAATCACGACGGGCGGGAATCTTCCGGCTCGCTTCGTTATTCACACGGTTGGTCCCATCTACGGCCAGCATGGCGGACGTGAGGCGGAGTTACTCGCCGCGTGCTACCGCCACTCTTTAACATTGGCCGCCGAGCGCGGTCTTCAATCAATTGCCTTTCCCGCGATCTCGACCGGCGCATATGGCTACCCGAAGGCGGAAGCGGCGGCGGTATCGTCAGCGGCGATTCGCGATTTTCTGCTACCTGAGAGTGCTGCTGATGAAAATGTCGCCCTCCATAGCACGCTCACAGAAGTGCGCCTAATCTTCTTTCAGCCGCGAGATGCAAGAATGTTTATGCAGTATCAGAAATTTGAAAAGCCGTGACGATTGACAGTCTGTATGCCGTGATGCGCTCGGCTCAAGATGGCCGACACGAAAAAACAACTGACGACGGACAACTGACGACGGACAATTCTTTAGACTATGCAAATCATGAACGAGATCGAAGAAGCGGAAGTGGCGACGGTGCGGGCACTGCCCGAAACGATTGACGCGCTCGAACAATTGTCGTGGAACTACTGGTGGAGTTGGGCCGCGGACGGCGCGTCCGTGTTCCGCGATCTGGACCCGGAAGTGTGGGACGGCGTCGAGCACAACGCGCGCCGCCTGCTGCGCGAAACGCCGGAGTTTCGGATGACGAGGATGGCGACCGATCCAACCTTCATCGGGCGCGTGCGGAAATTGGCCGAAGATTTTAAGCGGTATATGGACCCCGCGGCGAAAGTTTGGGCGGCGGACGGAGCGCGGAGCCTTATGCACGCCAACCCGGTCGCCTACTTTTGCGCCGAGTTTGGGATCCATCAATCGCTGCCGCTCTACTCCGGCGGGCTGGGGATGTTAGCCGGCGATCACTTGAAATCGGCGAGCGATCTCGGACTGCCGCTCGTCGCTGTCGGGCTGCTGTACCATCACGGGTATTTCCGCCAGCGGCTTCGACGCGACGGCTGGCAGGAGGAACACTACGGCAAGATCGACACGGACGATCTGCCCATCCAACTCGTGCATGATGAAGCGGGCACGCCCCTGCGCGTCGAATTGTTGATTCGCGGACGGGGGGTTGAATGTCAGGCGTGGCGCGTGGATGTCGGGCGCGTCAAACTTTACCTGCTGGATACGAACCTCGAAGAGAATCACCCGATCGACCGTTTGATCACCGGACATCTCTACGGCGGCGACCGCGAGACGCGATGCGTGCAGGAAATGGTGCTCGGAATCGGCGGCATTCGCCTGCTACGCAAGCTCGACATTGAGCCGCATGTATTCCACCTCAACGAAGGACACTCGGCGTTTCTGACGTTGGAGCTAGCGCGCGAGTTGACGATTGCCGGGCAGAGTTTCGCGGACGCCGCGCGGGAGGTGCGCGGGCGTTGCGTGTTCACCACACACACGCCGGTCGCCGCCGGCCACGACGAATTTCTACCTTCGCTCGTCGAACACTGTTTCGGCCCGGAGTACGCCGAATCGCTTGGCCTGACGCTCGCCGAGCTCCTCGATCTTGGCCGAGTCGCGGCGGGCGACGAGGCGGAGTTGTTCGGTCTGACTCCACTCGCGCTGAAGATGTGCCGCTCGACGAATGGCGTCAGCCGAATTCATGGCGCGGTCTCGCGTGAGTTGTGGAAAGTGCTATGGCCGGAGAGCACGGCCGCCGAGACGCCGATCACGCATGTCACAAACGGCGTCCACGCGCCGACGTGGGTGGCCCCGCTGATCCGCGAACTCTACGCGAAGCACATCGGCCCCGATTGGTGCGAGCAGGAGTGCGACGCGCGCCGCTGGACCGACGGCGTCGAACGCATTACCGACGAAGAGTTATGGCGGGCGCACCGCCTGCTGAAGCAGCGACTCGTCGCCTTTATCCGTCATCGCCTCTATCACGCGCGGGTGATGCACGGCGAGAGCATGTTATACGCTGAGGCGGCGCGGACGATGTTCGAGCCAGAGGCGTTGACCATCGGCTTCGCGCGCCGGGTCGCGGCCTACAAGCGTTGGAGTTTGATTCTCCACGATCCGGAGCGGCTGATGCGCCTGATCGACCACGCCGAACGCCCCGTCCAATTGGTTTTCGCCGGCAAGGCGCATCCGCAAGATCAGGGAGCCAAGCAGATTTTGCAGCAACTCGCGCAGTGGAAACTCGATCCGCGGGTGATGCGGCGCGCCGTCTTCATTCAAGATTACGATCAGGAGATCGCGCGGCAATTGGTCCAGTCGGTGGATGTCTGGTTGAATGTTCCACGCCGGCCACTCGAAGCCTCAGGCACGAGCGGCGAGAAGGTGGCGATGAACGGGGGGCTGAATCTTTCGGTGCTGGACGGCTGGTGGCCAGAAGGCTATGACGGGACCAACGGCTGGGCGGTCGGCGGGGCTGAAACCGCAGCAGCAAGCGGCGCGATGCCGGATGAGGACGCGCGCGACGCCGAATCCCTCTACCGCGTGCTCGAAGACGAAGTTGTGCCGACTTTCTATGACCGCGATGCGACGGGCATTCCGCGACGCTGGGTGGCGATGATGAAACGCTCTATCGAGACACTGGTCCCCGCCTTTAACAGCGACCGGATGGTGCAAGAGTACGCCCGCAAGATTTACCTCGGTGAATCTAAGTGACGCGCACCGGCACGGAGGGCTGAATGCTAGGAATCGGAGACACCGCTACTCAAAGTGTCTATTGGATCAACGTGTAGGCCGACATCACCATTCCCGCCGTGAGCGACAGAGCCGCGAGCGTCCATCCGAGATAATAATAGAACCGGCTATTGCGTGTTAAATTCGACATATCAGTAAGACCGCTCCCTGAATTTTTACGATCCGCGCGGCGATGCCATTAAAACGGAGCGGCCGCGTGCTCTTCCGGTATCCCTCACGCGGCCTGCTCCCGACAAATTCTCGCCCGAGCGAGACAGCCTCCACACTCTACTTGCCGGGCGCTAATTCGCGATTAAGAATGAGTTAATTGTCAGTTAAAAATCAGGCGGCGAGTTGCATCAGGCGGCGGGCAACGGTTCGCCGGAGATGTTGAGGTGAGCGACGCGGTTCTTGCCGGAGTTCTTGACCGAGTACATCGCGTCGTCGGCATGTTTGATCATGATATCGACGGTGCGCGGCGGCGTTGTCCATGTCACGACGCCGATGCTGTAGCTGACCGGCCACCGTTGCTCGCGCGTCACTTCCATGATGCGTTGTTGGACGCGGCTGACAACCGCCCGCGCCGCCTCCTGCCCGGTCTCAGGCAACAGGATCACGAATTCGTCGCCGCCGAGGCGGGCGATGAGATCGATGTCGCGAATGGTATCCCTGATCGTTCCGGCCACGGTATGCAGCAATTGGTCCCCCGCGCTGTGGCCGAGGCGGTTGTTGACC
>JACCRA010000368.1 GCA_013813825.1 Pyrinomonadaceae bacterium
CGCTTGTTTGCTACTGCTTGTCCGGCGTTGGAGCAGCACGGCGACACTGAGATCGGTCTCCTGCCTCTCGCCGCCATCGATGAAGACTTCATTGCCGCGAAAGTAAGCCCAGTCGCCGTTGATCTTAAGGTGATCGACCGAAAATTGGCTGGTGATGTCTAAACGCTTCCGCACGGCGTCGAGGATCGACTTGCGCTCCAGCATGCCTTGCTTCGGCGTGTAAGTCTGCCCCGCCGCCGGAGCACTCTGCGCGCTCCCGGCTTGAATAATTGCTGGGGCGCTGGCAAGCGCCAGCATGAATATCAGAACGATTGCCGGCATGTCCGATTGTCTCCCGTCTTGGTTTTCATCTCGTCGCTCTTTGTTCGAGCAACCGCCCGCGCAGTTCGCGCAACTCTGCCCGGTGCGCCTCGTCGTGTTCGCGCATCATGTGCGGCAAGCCGCCTAGCGTGATAGTTCCGACGCCCTCGAACATGCCACCGCGCGATAGTTGCGCGGGCGACGATTGTTCCAGTAGCGTGACGTTGGCTTGCCGCGCCAGAGCGAAATCGCGCAACGCGCCAGCAGCGTCCTGCCGGTTGTAATCGCGCTCGGACGCCACTTGGTCGCCATCGAAGTCAGGCAGGAATGGATCGACTTCGGCGAGCAGTTTTTCGATCCGCGCCGCGTAACCCTCGCGTTCAAGATCGCGCAAATGACAGAGGTGCTCGACGACGGAAAACTCGTTTGCCGAGAATTTCCAAGTCAATTCCGCCGGCAGTAGTCCGTCCGTCAGCTGCCGGACGATTTCAGGTGTCGCTTTCAGGAATGGGACCAGTTTGGAAAGTTCTTCCGTCATCTTTCGTCTCTCCATTTGCGCGGCGGTCAATGGTTCACCAAGCGTGCCGAAACAGCTTCAACATGCCAACGCCCCAATCGACGAAGGCGGGCAATTGCGCGGTCTCTACTTTGACGTTCTCCCGGTAGCAAACGAGCCGCTGCCCGCCGCCGTCCGTGCTCAGGCCGGGGAGCACTTCGTAATAAGCCAGCACGTCGTTGGTGAACGCCCAGCGGATTTGCGTCTCGTCGGAGCCGCGCAGCAGGTAACGGTCGTTGAAGGCCGGACGGTGGGCGAAGTCGATGTCTTGATAGCCGAACGCGCCGGCGATGCGGTGCATGAAATTTTCGGGGCGCAGCGAGAAGAACGGCAAATTGATTTGAGCGGATTCCAACAGCACGACTGTCTGCGTCGCTTCGCTCCGGCTCTTGCCGTGTCCCGTGACGTACATGTAATCAAAGACGGCGACGCGCGCCCCGTCCCGCTCGCCGTGCATCAGGTTGCGAATCTCCTTCGTGTGTCCCAGCGAGAACAAGTGATACTGCTCGTGCTGTGGGAAGAAATTGAGCTGTGATTGCGGCACGAATGACCAGTTCAAGTGTGCCGCCGCCGTCGTCATCTCCCGCGCCCGTGCCGCCCGCGCCGCCGCGCTCTTTTTGTGCAAGAAGATGATCAGCGCGATGATGCCGCCCATAAAAATAAAAGGGACCAGTACGAACAGGAAGGGGAGGAATTGTAAGGTGTCAGACATGCGGTGATCGTTGGCGGTCAGTTGAACATTTGTGCCGGGCGCTTCCGCTCAAGACGCTTTAGAACATTCGTCGGGCGGGTGCTATGTGTTTTCTCCGCTTACGAGCAGATTATGGAACTGATCTGAATTCCATTCAAGCCGGAAATTTTAGCCGCGACTGTGCGATGCCAAACCGGGATGGTAAAATCGGCGGGCGATGAATCAAGCGGTACATTTTTTAGGTTTGACGCCGGATGAATTAACGTCCATCGTGCGCGAAATGGGCGCGCCGGAATATCGCGGGCGGCAGCTTTTCGAGTGGCTACACGGGCGGCGCGCGCGTTCCTTCGACGAGTTGACGAATCTGCCCCGGCCATTGCGCGCGGCACTCGCCGAGCGTGGACAGATCGCGACGCTCGCGGTTGAATCGCGCTACGTCTCGGAGGACGGCACGCGGCGCTATCTGTTAAAGACGCACGACAACTTGCCGGTCGAGACGGTCTTCATCCCCGAAGAGCGGCGCGACACCATCTGTTTCTCGTCGCAATCCGGCTGCCCCTTGCAGTGCGACTTCTGTCTGACGGCGAAGCTCGGACTTTTGCGGACCCTGACGGCCGGCGAGATCGTCGAACAGATCGTCGTCGCGCTCAACGACGCTTACGGCGTCGGCGCTGAGACGCCACGGGGGACCAATCTGGTCGCGATGGGAGCCGGCGAGCCGTTCCTCGCCTTCGACTCTCTGACGAAGGCTCTGCGCCTGATGGCCGAGCCGAAAGGGCTACACATCGTGCCGAACCGCGTCACGGTTTCGACCGCCGGCGTCGTGCCGCGCATTCGCGAACTGGCGCACATCTCTGAGCGCCCGCACCTCGCGATCTCTCTGGCCGCGCCGAACGACGAATTGCGCGACAAGCTGATGCCGATTAACAAGAAGTGGCCGCTCGCGGAACTGCTTGCGGCGTGCAAGGATTTCGAGCACTCGCTGAAGCCCGGCGAGCGTTTCACGTTCGAGTACGTGATGCTCGACGGCGTCAATGACACAGATGATCACGCGCGACAACTGGCAAACCTGCTCAACCGCCATCAACTGCGCGCGAAGGTCAACTTGATCCCGCACAATCCGGCCGACCCGCTACCCTACCGCCCGTCGCCGCCGGAGCGCGTCGAGAGGTTTAAAGCAATTCTGGAAGCGAAAGGCGTCCAGTCCTTTGTGCGCCGCCCACGCGGGCGCGACATTTACGCCGCCTGCGGCCAACTCGCCGCGCGCCGCGAGTTAAATCCATCTGGCGCGACAGTGCCACGCTAAGTTTCAAATGGAAGCTGCTTGAATGAAACTAAGAAATCAATTGCGTCGCCTCTTCATGATCGCTCTCGTGAGCGCCACACTCATGGTGCCAGCCGGCTCATTTGACAAGGCCGTGCACATGGTTGTCGCCACCACCGCGACAACGGCGCGGCAGGAGCAGGCCGACATCACCATCAACGGCTTCTTCGCCGCCGATAAAGTGCGGCAGGGACGCACCGTGCAGGCCGCCATCGTGCTCGACATCCCGGCAGGCTATCACGTCAACGCGCACCGACCGTTCGACAAATTCTCCATCCCGACCGTGGTACAGCTCGACGCGTCCGGCGTTCGCCTCAGCCCCGTCAGCTACCCGCGTCCGACAGTGCGGCGACTTAGCTTCTCAAACGAACCGCTCGCGCTCTACGAAGGGCGCACGGTGCTGCGCTTCAACGTCACCGTCCCGGCCAATCACCAGACGGGCATCCTGGAACTGAAAGCGCGCGTCAGCTATCAAAGGTGCAACGACGAAGTCTGTTTCCCGCCGGCCAAGCGCGACCTCACGATCCCGCTGATGGTCGTCAGCGCGAGAGAAACGGTTAAGAGAATCAACGGCGAATATTTCGGCAAGCGAAAATAGGAAGCAGAGGTGAGCGGTCAGTGAAAGACAAAACTGTTTTCTCTGACCTCTCACCTCTCACCTCTGCTTTTCCCGATGACGGCTAGTAATCTTCCTGTCCGGCCGTGGGTAGGCTTCTCGCGGCGGTAGGAGAAAAAGAGATCGGTGCGGCACATGGTGCAGAGCGGGGCGGCGTGGATGCGTTCGGCAGCGACGCCGGCATCAATCAATTGTCGGCGGTTCGCTTGGTGCAGATCGATGCGGGCGTGGCCGTGGCGCGTGGGGACCAACAGCTCGCCGGCATAAGGGAAGCGAGCGCGGAAGATGTCGAGGACTTCAGCGCCGACTTCGTAACAGCAAGCGAGGGCCGCGGGGCCGATGGCGGCGCGCACATTGGCCGAGTTAGTGCCGTACTCGTCGCGCATTCGTTCGAGTGTGCGAACCATGATGGAGGCAGCCGTGCCGCGCCAGCCGGCATGGACGGCGGCGCAAGCTCCGGTCTTCGCGTCGCCTAAAATGACGGGCACACAGTCGGCGGTTTTGACGCCGAGTAAGATGTTTGGCAAGTCGGTCGCGAGCGCGTCACAATGTTCTTCCTCGCCGACGCCGCTCTGCCGCGGACGCTCGCGCACAACGAGCACATCCGCGCCATGCAACTGCCAACAGGCGGCCAGCGTCCACTCGCCGGGGAAGAGGCGGAGAAACCGTCGGCGGTTCTCGTAAATGTTTTCGGCTGTGTCGTCGGCGAAGCCCGCGAGGTTGAGCGCGCCCGCTCCGGGCATCAAGCTACAGCCGCCGAGGCGGGTCGAGAAAGCGTTCGCGAATCCTTCTTCTTCGAGCGGCGCGCAGGCGAGAGCGCGTACTCCGTCGCGTGTGCGCCAGCGAAAGCCGGCGCGTTCAAGCTCAGGTTCAGTCGTGATCATTTCCATCGGCATCGACATCATCGAAGTCCATCGCGTGCGCCAAGTCTTGCGGCGCACGCCGCGCTTCGTCGAGCGCGTCTTCACGCCGGGCGAGCGCGCTTACTGCGACCGGCGCGGCGTCGTCGCCCCGCAGCATTATGCCGCGCGCTTCGCCGCGAAAGAAGCCGCGCTCAAAGCCCTCGGCACTGGCTGGAGCGGCGGCCTCGCCTGGCAGGATGTCGAAGTCGTCTCACAGCAGACGGGCGCGCCCACGCTCGTCTTTCACCATCTCGCCCGCGAACTATTCCAACAGTCCGGGGCCGACGTTGCGCACATCTCGATCTCTCACACCTCGGAACACGCCATCGCGCAAGTCATTCTCGAACGGATTGCAGGATAACCGCCACTAATCCAATCATCGGAGATATAGTAGTCGAACGATTACAGCCCGGCAGGGACGTTAGATCAGAGCTTACGGCGTAGCCGTGGGATCGATTAGAGAAAATATAGAAACCCCGGCAGGGGCGAAAGATCAAAGCGTTCTAAAAATCTTTCGCCCTTGCCGGGGCTTCTTGATACGCATTGCGCGTGCCGTTCAGCATTGAATCAATCAAGGTTCAGATGAATCGTCTTCAATCTTTATTTCATTGGTCAGCCGGGGTCGTCCATTAGTGCTGGCCTCGACGCGCGTGGACTTGGCTGCCACGGGAACCGCGCGCAGTGCCGGCACGCGAACTGCCCCGGTGCTTTCTCCTGTCGAGCTTTGCGTGCGGGGCACTACTGTGACCGCATCGTGATCGGCTGACTCTTCAAGCACGACGATTTCTTCAAGCGGCACGTCGTTGTAGGCCACCATTTCGAGCGGTTGCTGGTGCGTGTAGCACTCAGTGCCGGGGGCCAGCGCGGAGGTGACGGCGATGTGCTCGCGGTGCGGGCAAGTCGGCGAGGCGCGCAGGCCGGTTTCGGGATCGATCTCGACGGTCGTGATGCTGGACGGGCGCATGAACGCCGCGCCGCCGAGTTCGGGCCGCAGTTCGAGCGTGCCCTTCATAAATTCCGACCACACGGGCAACGCGCTCTCCGCGCCGGTCAAGCCTAACTGCTCGTTGTCGTCAAAGCCGACCCACACGACACAGACGAGATGGGGGGTGTAGCCAGCGAACCAGCCGTCGCGCGAGGTGCCGGTCTTGCCCGCCACGGCTGTCCCCTTGAGCATCCCGCGCGCGGCGCGCGCCGTGCCTTCGTTGATGACGCCCGTCAACATGTCCGTGATCATGTAGGCCGTCGCGGGGCGGATGATCGTCTCGGCCGGAGCGGCGGATTCTGCGATCAGTGACAGACCGCCGGCGTCGGTGGCGTGCGAGACGGCGACGGGGCGGGCGCGGGTGCCGCCGTTAGCGAATGCGGTATAGGCCGAGGCGATTTCGAGCGGCGTGGCCTCACTGGTCCCCAGCGCGAGCGAGGGGTAAGGTTCCGGCTTTGCCAGTCCGAACCGCTCGACGAGCGCGGCGACGCGCGGCAGTCCCGCGCGCATCGCGGCGTCCACCGTCACCACGTTCAATGACTTAATCAGCCCTGTACGGAGCATCACGTCGCGCATCGCGTAGGAGTTGCCGTAGTTCGCCGGGCGGTACTTCGAGCGCACGTCATAGGTAAACTCGCGCGGCGCGTCCGCGAACAAGGTGACGGGCGAGATGCCGCCTTCCAGCGCCGCCGCATAGACGAAAGGCTTATAGACGGAGCCGGGCTGGCGGCGGGCGTCGGTCGCGCGGTTAAGCTGCGACTCGCCGTAATGG
>JACCRA010000415.1 GCA_013813825.1 Pyrinomonadaceae bacterium
GCCTCGCTCAACTCCTCCTTCAGGCGGGCGATCTGACTTTTAAGCCGTCCGATCTCCTCCGATAAGCCCTCAATAGTGCGCTGCTGTTGGTCCGGGTCGGGCGGGCCGTAGATGGCCTGTGTGCCGAGAGCCTGCTCAAAGAGGCGAATGACGGCCGCCGGGCCACGTAGATAAGTCTGGTAAATCTCGTAGGAGGTCGGCATCACAACCCTTCCGGAGGAGGCATCGCGAGAGGAGACGGCTTATAGCCGACTGAAATGGCTGACAGGTGTCGCGTAAGTCGCTTTTTTACTGACTTTAGTCGACCTCCTGAACAGACACCGTCAATATCTTTGTTCGTAAAATTTCCATTACCGGAATTACCTGACGTGACTGAAAACTACGTTGTTTATTTTACAGAGTATTAAGGACCAACCCCTATGAAACACTTCAATTTTGAAGAGGCAGTTTGAAGGGTGGGCAAGACACAACTTCAGTCCAAGCGATAGATTTGACCATTCGGGTCATTATTCATTATTTCAGTAAAATAAGTGCGAATCTAGATAAGAGTTCCATCTACATAGTGAAATATCTGCAAACGAAGCCGGCTATTCTAACTCGACTTAATCGGTTGCAGAGCAGAAGTTTGTGATCCACCTTGCTTCGCTCGGTTCCCTGTCCTAATTTAGCACCCTTCTTGGAGACGTACATCAGGAGGGGCAAAAATTCTAAGTGTTCGAGCTATGAGTAGAAAACGTGCTTGTCAATTTTTACTTTGCGGTTATAACAGCTAATACCCACAAGTTAACTCCCTTTTAGGAAGAATATTGGTCTTGCAGATGTAAATAAACTTTTATTCCAAGATTTATTTATGGTATAAGCCGTTGAATCATGCCCAGAAAGGTTACCCCATTTTCGATCTCACCAAATCCTGTTTCACTTTATTTGACTGATGCACTTGAGGCGTCGCTATTCAAAATCCGCTATTGCGTTGATTACAGGCAGGGTCTGACCGCTATTCTTGGTGACGTCGGGGTCGGGAAATCATCGATTGTTAGGTATGCGCATGCGGAGTTAGACGCGCGAGAAGATGTAACTTCTATTCTGATACCGACTCCTAACTTTAAAACCGATTATGCGTTTATTCAGGCCATTTCTCAGGCTGTGGGGCTCTCCTCAAGGCGTAGTGTGCAGCAGCATGAACGTGAGCTTGAGTCATGGCTTGGCGAGCAATTTCTAGCGGATCGCGCGGTCGTTTTATTCGTGGACGAGGCACAAAAGTTGAGCACAAAGATGTTGGAGCTAGTGAGATCGTTTCTCAACTTTGAAACGGATGAGACAAAGCTTATTCAGATCATCCTTGCGGGCCAATTAGAACTGAGAGATCGGCTGCAAACAAAGAAGATGCGGGCACTCTTCTCCCGTCTAATCGCTCCAACCGTTCTCAGTCCGATGTCGCCCGCAGAAGTTGAGAAGATGATCCAGCACCGTTGTGATTATTGGAAAGTGCCTAATCCCTTCCCTGCCGATGCCATGTGCCGTATTTATCTTCTCTCGGGTGGCATTCCCCGCGATGTATTGCGCATCTGCGGCACGGCTCACCAGATGCTGCAACTGATAGGGATTAAAGAATCCTCGCCTGAGGTCATTGATCAGGCATTTCAAGAATTACAACTGAAAGATGCTCATGAAATTGCGGAGGAAGTTACCGTATGAGTGAACCCGTGAAGATTTTGCCTATGGCTCAACTCTTACGGCTCGCCAAAGAGAAAGAGGCCAAGGAAAAAGCTGAACGCGAATCATCGCAAACTACCGAAGTACCGCAGTACTCCAGTACCAATGTGTCCGCAAATCAAGTGACTAAAACTCAAGTAAATTTGAACAATGACGCGCAGACCACTACCGGAGTACCTCGGTACTCCGGTACTCCGGTAATACCACGAGAAAAATTTTATAAGAAAGCTAATGATGTAGCAGATCACATAGATCGGACTCTAACCCCTGCCGAGAGCAAAGTATTCGAACAACTTATCAGGTTGTCGATTGGCTTCAATAAAGTGGCGTGCCGTGTTCGGGTATCTGTCTTGATGGAACGGACTGGCTACAATTCGGATAAGACGGTGCGTGCCGCGCTCCGGGGTTTAGAGCTAAAAGGAAGAATAGAGCGGCTCTCGACTAGAAATAGTCCTCTTGGAGATGAGTATAAGATATTGGCCTACTCGCGGAGTACCGGAGTACCGGAGTACCGGAGTACCGGAGTAGAAAATACTGCGGTACTGGGGTCAAATGTTACCGGACAATTAAATACAGATTTTAAAGATCAAAAGATCGATGATGAGGCTTTCGCCGAATTGGTCGCAGCCCTTAAGCAGACAACATTTGAACTAACAGGGAAACAGTCGACGTCAACAGACGCCACAAAGTGGAGGGAACTGGCTGAAGTTCTCATCGCGGAACTACACATCGCCGCCGGGCGCACGACCGTTTCTAATGTGCCAGCGTTCCTAGCTGAACACCTACGCAGGCGCTTGTGGAAGACGGATAAGAAACAGGCCCAAGCCGAAGGCAAGGAATTACCGGATCAGAAGATCTGGACGTCCCGGGAGAAACCCATTGACTGCCCTGACTGTAATGGAAGCGGCTGGTGGTACCCGAACGGACCAGATAAGGGTGTTGCCAAATGCAGCCATACGAAACTAGGCGCGCCTACTCCAGCAGGAGAATGACTCAAAAATTGGTCTCGCAAAATGAGCTGACAATAACTTCGTAATGAGGTGAGAATTATTCTTCGCGCAAGGACTTCGGCATGCCTCACACAGATCAAATCCTTCAAACCCCCACCTCCTGCCGAAGAGGTGTCGAATCTTGAGCGTCTTCAGGGAAGTTCACGATCTCATCGAACGCTTCGACCGGCACGTCTCGGCCTACCGCTCCGGCCACTACAACGAGACCCAACTCCGCCGCGAGTGCCTCGATTCGTTCTTCGAGGCACTCGGCTGGGACATTAATAAACGGCAGGGTCACGCCGGAAGCTTACAAGGACGTCTGAAGATGAAGGCGAAGACCTCCGCCGACAGGACGATGATCCAGCGGCAGAATCAACGCGACGGATCGGTAGGTCGACCGGCTCGTCTACGAGTTGTATGACATGACGGAGAAGGAGATTAGGGTAGTAGGGGAACGGTCAGTAACTCCTAGCGGCGGTGCTCGCCATCACGGTCAACACTGTAACGGGATTCAATCGATGGACTATGTAAACTGGGTCGGGCGGGTCTTAGAGAAGATCGTCGAAGAGGGCCGCACGTCAGCACAGACAGGAGGCTTTGGCCTTAACGTATACGACATAGCGAAGGCTGTCCACGGCCCCGGCGCGACCAACAGCCAGACGATAGGACTGAATCGCCTCTTCGCGGAAATGAAGGACGCGGGGCTGTTGCTCGAGACGAACTCCGACGTCTTTTACAAGCCCTCCTACACCGGCCGCTCCATCTTAAAAGACCCCGTACCCTACTGGCAGGCAGTCTGCGAGGAAAAGCTGGAGTCAGACCAAGGAGAGTTACTGCACCTCGTCAATCGCCTGAGCCCGCGTGTCTCTGGCGACAACATTACTCTGGATTGGGTGGAGCTAACCCAGCTACTAGCCGACCTTGACTGGCCCGACAAGGACGAGCGGCTGCGGACGGTAGGCAGGGAACTAGGCGGGCGAGGTCTTGCCAAGTGTCTCTGCTTGGGGAGCCTCCAACTCAAGGCCTCATATCAAGGGCTAGTGTGGGAGACGCGGCGCGGCTTCACGTTGGAGGCGAAGTTTATCGACGGCCTCGTCGCGGAGTGGGAGACGACGAGCGTCGAGTTCAAGCGCGAGCTTTCCCTCAACCCCGCCGACCGCCAGGCCAAGTTCGTGAAAGACCTGCTCGGCCTGGCGAACACGCAAGCGAGCGGTCGCAGATGGATGGTCGTCGGCTTCAGTGAGAAGACCCGCGCCTATCACGGCCCTCCCGATCACAAGGTGAGCCAGAACCGGATCGAGCAAATACTTTCGCCGTACACGACGCCGAACGTAGAGGTGAGGTATGAGGTCGTTGATTATCGAGCGGGCAAGGTGGGTAAACTCGAAGTGCTGCGCGACGCGAGGAAACTGCCGTACCGGGTGGCGAAATCAGTTGGAGACAAGAAGCGCATCGAGGAGGGGCAGGTCTTTGTCAGGCATGGCTCACAAACCGAGGCCCCGACACCGGCAGAGTTGCAGGCCATCGTGGAAGAGGGCGAGAGGGCGAGATTACATTTAGAGGCCGATAGGACTTCACTATAACTGCTGTGGCCCTTACCCCCCGGCACACGAATGGGTCGCTACGAAATCCGCTCGCAGATCGGCGCGGGCGGGATGCGTGAAGTCTATCTGGCACGCGACACGACCGAGCTTGAGCGCAAGGTCGCCGTCAAGGTGCTCCCATCTGACATGGCCGCCGACCCGGAGCGGTGGCGCGCGTGGGCGACGCTCGAACAAATCATCTTTGACGCTCCGTTGCTGGAGACCGAGGCGCGGCTCGCCGAATACGAAGCGAAAGCGACGGCAGAAGCGGCGGAGAAAGAGCGCCAGGAAGCCGAGCGGCAAGAGCGCCAGCAGCGAATGTCCTCAACGAGCGCGAACCGTCCGCCACCGTCCGGCCGTTGGGAATGAAAGCTTTTGAAAGGTTTTGCAATACGTGGGGAAATAAAGAGCCTTCAACGGCAAGGGCAAACGGGGTATCTGAGCCTCAGCGGGGCAAGATCAACTTTCAGGGATCGCACGAGCAAAGGTGGCACCAATGCCTCACATCAAGTACGAAGAGAAGACCTTCCGTGCAACCACGCTGGCCTTAGTCAAGACCGTTAATCAGATCGTCGAAGAGTACCGCGTGCAAGGCTACGACCTGACGCTGCGCCAAGTTTACTATCAGTGCGTGAGCCGCGACATCATCCCAAACAATGAGAAGAGTTACGACAAATTAGGCCGCATTGTCGGCGACGCGCGCATGGCTGGTTTGATCGATTGGAAGGCTATTGTTGACCGCACCCGCGCCCTCCGCGGTAATACCCATTGGCGAGCGCCCGCCGAAATCATGTCCGCTGCTGCTAAGAGTTTTGCCGTTGATAAGTGGAGCAAGGAATACGGGCAGGACTTTCGTCCCGAGGTGTGGGTCGAGAAGGATGCGCTGGTCGGCGTCGTGGGGCGGGTTTGTGAAGAGCTGGATGTCAACTATTTCTCATGTCGCGGTTATACTTCGCTCTCTGAGATGTGGACGGCGAGCCAGCGTCTGCTGAAGTACAGAGGGCAAGGGCAGACGCCCTTTGTGATCCATCTCGGCGATCATGATCCGTCAGGCATGGACATGAGCCGGGACATTACAGACCGGCTGGAAGTCTTCACCCGGCGCAGCTTGGAATTTGAACGTCTTGCGTTGAACACCGAGCAGGTTCAGCAATACAACCCGCCCCCGAATCCGGCAAAACTCTCTGACTCGCGCGCCACCGGCTATATCGCCCGCTTCGGCTACGAATCGTGGGAATTGGATGCCCTTAATCCACAAGTTATCGCTGATCTGATTCGTCGCGCGGTGGTTTCCTGCCGTCATGACGAAGCATGGGAGCAAGCCGTGAAATATGAAAAGGGGCATATCAAAGAATTGACAGCAGCAGCTAAGCATTGGCAAACACACGTTGTGCCGGCAATTAGAGGCTTAAAGTGAGCGGGGCAACTGCAAAGGTGTAGCACAATGGGATGGGAAACGAGAGGCGGCACAAGCT
>JACCRA010000454.1 GCA_013813825.1 Pyrinomonadaceae bacterium
GCACGACACTCGTACCGTCGCGCGCAAAACTTTCGGGCGAAGCGTGGAAACGTCTGCGGGTCATTGTTCGTTAGCCTTCAGCCGTCAGCTTTCAGCGAAAACAAAATTAGCTCTCCGAGCCAGCGCGTCGGAGACATGAACGATGGATGAAAGCAGCGCATCACACATGACTGGCTGAATGCTGAACGCTGACAGCTTTCCAATCTTCAGACAGTGATTGCCACCCATTCGCCGGCAGCGGCGACTTCGTGTTCGTCAATGCCGAGTTGGCGCAGGCGTGCGCGGACGGTTTCGGCTTGCGTGTCGAGGATGCCGGAGAGGATCAGTTGGCCGCAGGTCGCGCCGGTGAGGACGGGCAACAGCGGCAGGATCACGTCGGCGGTTAAATTCGCGCACACGACATCGGCCGAGGCGCTCGTCTCTTCAATCGAGCCGACGCGAAACTCGATCTGCGCTGCAACGCCGTTGAGCCGCGCATTCTCGCGCGCGATCTCGATGGCTTCAGCGTCCGTGTCGCAGGCTTCGATGTGTGCTCCCGCGTGCAGTTTAGCGGCGGCGATGGCAAGGATACCGGTGCCTGTGCCGACATCGAGAAAACTGCCGCCGCGAAAGTGTTTTTCGACAGCCGCGAGACACAGCCGGGTCGTTTCGTGCGTCCCCGTGCCGAAAGCCATGCCCGGCTCGATGCGGATGATGATGCGATCCGGCGCGCTCGCGACTTCGCCCCACGGCGGCGCGATCACAAAGCGCGCGCCGACCTCGACCGGCCGCCAATTCTTTTTCCACTCGCCGAGCCAATCACGCGCCGCCACCTCACGCGCCTGCATCTCGCGCACCGCCGACGAAGGCAGATCGTAAATCCGCAACGCCTCAAAAAGCTGCGCCTGAACCTGCTCCCGTTCAGGCGGCGCGTTGAAGTAGCCGGTGACGCACAATCGTCCTTTACCGCCCGCGTTCGTCTCCGTGCCGAGCGCGCCCGCCTCCATCAGAGCGTACTCCACGGCCTCGCGCGCCGCCTCTTCCGCTGTCACATCGAGAGCAAACCACATGTCTTGATGATCGATTCGCGAGAGCTACTTTGATTCAATCTTAGTCGCTATTCCATAGACACCGTTATGGCCGACCCAGCCATTAATGCCGCCACAATTGTTGCCAATGAGCAATCTGCCCTGATTGATGGCTTTGATCAAATGAAGATAGTCGTTGCCCTTGACGCGAACTAGAACCACATCGCCCACAGACAAATCTTCAGCTTCGCAAGGTTCGACTGTGACCAGATCGCCGCCATTAACCTTACCTTTCATCGAATGACCACGAGGGCGAATCTGCACGCTTTCGCCTGTTCTTAGTTTCTCAATTGCGTATTTCGCCCAACTCATTTCCGTTACGAAGGAACAAAAACCTTTGCCTGTCACCTTTCACGATCTGTAATCCCAATTTCGTTGAGAGCGCGTTCGCTGTTGCGCCAGTTCTCTTCGACTTTGACGAAGAGTTCGAGATAGACGCGGTGGCCGAGCAGGTGTTCGATGTCCTGACGGGCGGCCGTCCCGATCTGCTTAAGCCGTTCGGCCCCTTTGCCGATGATGATGCGCTTCTGTGAATCGCGCTCGACGTAGATGGCGCAGTAAATGCGCGTCAGGTCAGGCCGCGCTTCGTCGTAGCGCTCGGTCGTGACCGCCGTCACATAGGGAATCTCATCGCCGGTCGTGTGCAGGATTTTCTCGCGCACGATCTCGGCGACGAGTTGCCGCATCGGTTGATCGGTCAGTTCATCCTCGCCAAAGAGCGGTTCGCCCGCAGGCAGGTGCTTGACGATCTCAGCGAGCAGCGTGTCAATCATGTCGCCCTTGCGGGCGGAGAGCGGGACGACGCCGCGCCAGTCGTGTTCCGCGCCGTACCACTCCATCAGCGGCAGCAGTTTTGATTTGTCGGCCAGCTTGTCCGTCTTGTTCAGAATCAACAGCGCGGGCTGGCCCGACTGTTTGACGAGATCGAGCACGAAC
>JACCRA010000467.1 GCA_013813825.1 Pyrinomonadaceae bacterium
TTATTGTGGCGTGCCTCGCGATCATTCCGCTGGCCGGGTGGATGGGGCGCGCGACCGAGCACCTCGCCGAACATTTGGGGCAGGGCATCGGCGGACTCCTGAACGCCACGTTCGGCAACGCCGCCGAGTTGATCATCGCTCTGTTCGCGCTCTCGAAAGGTTTGGAGGGCGTCGTCAAGGCTTCGATCACCGGCTCGATCATTGGCAACGTCCTGCTGGTGCTGGGGCTGTCGCTGCTCGGCGGCGGGATCAAGTTCAAGGAACAAAAGTTTAACCGGACGGCGGCCAGCATCTCGGCGACGGCATTGAGTCTTGCGGCCATCGCGCTTGTGATCCCGACGGTCTTTCACCAAGTCGCGGCGCGTGTGCCCGTCGAGCAAGGCGGGTGGACGCCGGGGAAAGAACAGAGCCTCTCGCTCGCCATCGCCCTCGTGCTGTTTTTGACTTACCTCGCCACTCTTTTCTTCTCGCTGGTGACGCACAAGCAACTATTCGTCGGCGAACAGGAACAGGGCGCGGCGGCGGAGGTCGGGGCGGAGCGGACGCAGGCGGAAGAGGAGGAGCACGGCGCGACGTGGACGCGCGGCAAGTCGATCACGGTGCTGTTGGTGGCGACGGCGTTCGTCGCGCTGATCTCGGAGTTTCTGGTCGGGGCGGTCGAACAGGCGCGCGAGACGCTGGGGCTGACGGAAGTGTTCGTCGGCGTGATCGTCGTCGCCATCATCGGCAACGCCGCCGAACACTCGTCGGCGATCTTGATGGCGCTTCGTAACAAGATGGATTTGAGCATCGGCATCGCGCTCGGCTCCAGCCTCCAGATCGCGCTCTTCGTCGCGCCGATACTAATCTTCGCCTCATACCTCTTCGGCCGCCCGATGAACTTTGAGTTTACGATCCCGGAAGTCGTCGCCGTCGTCGTCTCGATCTTCATCGTCGGACAGATCAGCGGCGACGGCGAGAGCAACTGGATCGAAGGCGTCCAGTTGCTGTCGGTCTATGCCATCCTCGCCATCCTCTTCTACTTCCTGCCCGACGCGCACCACGCCGCCGCGACGGCGACCGAAGGAGTATTGCCGGCGGCGACAACGCTGCCTCACCCTTGAGCGGGAAGAAATGATGAATGCGAAATGATAAGTGATGAATGAAAGGTTACGGCAGCCTGTCTGTTATTCATCATTTATCATTTCGCATTCATCATTTCCGCTGTGTGGTGAATCTTTCCTTTCAGCGCACACGATTCTTAAAACTGAAAGTCCGCGACGACCGCGCTGTGATCCGAGGCTTGGGTGCGGGCGCTGGTGACAGTCGGGTAGGGCGTCCACTTCGTCTTGGTATAGACGCCGCGCCGTTCGAGTTGCACCGCTTGCAAATGTGGCTTGAGCGCGGTCGAGATGAAGAGGTAGTCGAGTTGCTGCTTGCTGGTTTTGTAGGTTCCGCGCTGCCCGTCGGGCAGGTTGAGGTTGACGTTGAAAAGTCCCGCGTGATTGACGAGCGGCGCGAGCGAGGGTAGCGACGGATCGGAATTTAAGTCGCCCGCGACGATAACGAACTCTTTGTTCAGCTTGTGCTCGTCCACCAGTTCAGCCACGCGTGTCGCCTGCCCGAGCCGGCGGCGGGCGCTGTTCTTGTCGGTCGGCGGAAAGTAGCCTTGCGACTTGAGATGGTTGATCAGCAGGTGCAGCTTCTTTTTCTTCGGCAGCGTGACCTGCGCTTCCAAACAATCGCGGGAGAAGAGCGGGACTGACGCGCCTTCGTAGAGCGTGCGTTCGTGGATGTGCGTGCGGAGCCAGTTGATCGGCAGCCGCGACAGCACCGCCACATCGATACCGCGCTGATCGTTTCCGTCCACGAGCAGGATGTACTCGTAGCATGGCTTTCCTTCCGGCGCGTTCGAGAATTTGTTGACGAGGCCATCATGGAATTTTTGGAGCGCGTTGCGATCCTCCACTTCCATCAGGCAAATGACATCGGCGTTGATGTCCACGATCACGCGCGCCGTGTTCTCGATGGAGGCATCGGTGTGATCGGAGCGCACCAACTCGACCCACCCGAACCATTCTTTCGCACCGGCAACTTTGTCGTGCTTGCCGCGCACGTCGTTGATCGTGATGAAGCCTCTGAGCTTACTTTTCAGCGACTTGATCCGCAGCTGATCGAACACGTCGTTCTTGAGCGCCTCCTGCAACTCGGCGACGAAGCCGAGCAACTCTTTGGAGCGCGCCGCGTCCTCGTTAAAAATCTTCGGGCGGCTGAATAAATTTTCGCAGTTGAAAGTGGCGATGCGTAAATTGGTCGGCATGAGTATTCTCCAAAAGTCAGAATTAGCGCGGTGAAGCGCGTGCCGCGACGAGGCAACATAACCAACGACATGAAACGATGTGGCTTATAGACCGCCGCACGGCAACCTGTCAAGATTCAGGCGCGAGCGATGAGGGTCTTTTCATTCTCCGAAGCCAGACAAATAAATGGACAGGATTCACAAGATAAAAACTGGACACAAGTTGCTCTCTATCTTGTGAATCCTGTGAATCCTGTCCATTCTTCTGACAATCAAGAGACCCTCGCGATCCTTACGGCCTATCATCCCATACGAACATTGCTAAACGAATCAACACCTGCGGCGCAAACACGGCGCGAAGCGAATCGCGCAC
The DNA here is from genome assembly GCA_013813825.1 of Pyrinomonadaceae bacterium. Lineage (GTDB taxonomy): Bacteria > Acidobacteriota > Blastocatellia > Pyrinomonadales > Pyrinomonadaceae > JACCRA01. The sequence continues at coordinate 2,652 of JACCRA010000467.1, forward strand.
TGACAATCGTGTCAGCGGCGGTGTTTCTGGCGTCCGCCGTCTGGTTTTCGGGGACGGCGGCGGCTCCGGCATTGCGCGCGGAATGGCACCTCGGCGACGCGCAGGCGGCGTGGCTGACGACGGCCGTGCAACTCGGCTTCATCGCGGGGACGATCATCTACTCGCTACTGAATCTCGCGGATCGCTTCAACGCGCGGCGGGTCTTCTGCGTTTCGGCTCTTGTTGGCGCGAGCGTCAACCTCGCGTTCGCGTTGCTGGCCGACGGCATCGGAGCGGCTTGCGCGCTGCGCTTCCTGACGGGCGTGACGCTCGCCGGCGTCTATCCGGTCGGGATGAAGATCGTGGCGTCTTGGTTTCGTGAAGGGCTGGGCTGGCGGCTGGGCGTGATGGTGGGCGCGCTGGCGCTGGGGACGGCCACGCCGTACCTGCTGCGGGCGCTGGGGACCAGTTTCGACTGGCGCGCGACAATTGCCGGAGCCTCCGCGCTCGCGACGGCGGGCGGGTTGTTGCTGCTCTTCGGCGTCGGCGATGGGCCGCACTTGAAGGCGCGCGCGCGATTTGACTGGCGGGCGGCGTTCAAAATTTTCCGCCACCCGTCGTTTCGCTACACCGCCTTCGGTTACTTCGGCCACATGTGGGAGTTATACGCCTTCTGGTCCCTCTCGACCTTTTACTTCGCGGCGCGCTTCGGGGACCAAGCGACGGAGTGGCGCGGCGTGGCGCTGCTGCCGTTGCTGTCGTTTGCGACGGTGGGCGCGGGCGTCGTCGGCTGCGTCGCGGGCGGGTGGGTTTCGCGCACCGCTGGCGAGCGGAGGGTGGCGCTCGTCTCGCTCTGCGTGAGCGGCGCGTGTTCGGCGCTGTCAGGATTCGCTTTTGAATTGCGCCCCGAATTGCTGCTCGCCTTCGTGCTCGTGTGGGGCGTCTTCGTCGTCTCCGACTCGCCGCAATTCTCGGCGCTGGCGGCGCGGCACTGTCCGCCCGAATACACTGGCACGGCGCTGACGGTGCAAAACGGAATCGGCTTTGCGGTGACAATCTTCTCGATCCAATTATTGCCGCTGCTCGCCACCGTCGTGGGCTGGCGCTGGGCGTTCACCGTGCTCGCCGGCGGGCCATTCGTGGGCGCTTATTTTATGTGGCGACTGGGACGAGCGGGGAGCACCGCGTAGATTTGTAGGGGCTGTGGCTTGTCCCAGCCCAGATCGGCGCTCTGGCCGATCTCCCGACGTTGAATAATTGTCGCGTCGAGGATCGCGCTGACGCGCGATGGGAGTCGCTTTTTTGAAAGAACGAAGAGAGTTGATG
>JACCRA010000471.1 GCA_013813825.1 Pyrinomonadaceae bacterium
ACGGTCTGGTCCACCAAGAAGTCGCCCGATCTCGAAGGCGTCCGCTTTCTAATCGTGCATCCGATTGAATTAGATAAGGAGCCGACCAAAAGCATCGTCGTCGTCGCGGATCGCATGGGCGCGGGCGTCGGCGAGGTCGTGCTGTGCGCTTACGGCAAAGCCGCGCGCTCGGCCATCGGCGATCAGGAGATGTCGATTGAGGCGGCCGTCATCGGCATCGTGGATCGGATGGACATCCAAGACACGCCTTCGGATGAACTGCGCGATGCCGCGCACGAGTTGCGCGCGGCAAGCGATAACGGGAGGAGACAGTAAACAGTTTTCAGTTTTCAGTTTTCAGCAAAAGCCAAAAGCAACTTCTGAAAACTTGAAAACTGAAAACTGAAAACTGAGTCATGCCGAATGAAGATTTAATCTATCGCATCACGCGGGCGGTGTATGGGCGTCTGGGCGCGGACGCGGACGAGCGCGTGGTGGAGCATTTGGTGACGGACATTTATCAGGCGGTCGAGCCGGTAGTTGAGAGCCAGCGCGAGACGGATGGCGGCGGCGACGATGCGTTCGATTCGCTGCTGTCGGGCGGGCAGGGGAGTTGGCGTGCTTTGAGTCCGCGCGAGCGCGGGAAGGGCGGGGAAGGGTCGCCGGATAGAATTGTCGTCTCCGTCTTTGGCGTCGATCACCCCGGCATCGTCGCGGCCGTCGCCCACATTCTCGCCGACTCGAACTGTAGCATCGCTGACATCAACCAGACCGTCGTGCAAGGCAAATTCGCGATGGTCATCGTCGCCGACACCACGCTCTCTGAAGAATCGGTCGCCGCGCTCAAGGAACGCTTCCGCCACGAGGGCGAGCGCCTCGGCGTCCGCATCTACGCCCAGCGTGAAGACCTCTTCCACGCCATGCATAGAATCTGAGAGGTCAGAGGCCAGAGGTCAGAGATCATTGTGAAACCGTCTTCTTCTGACCTCTGACCTCTGGCCTCTGACCTCTGTTTTATGGAGCCTGAGATTGCACGGCGGTGTGTGGCTTGCGGCGCGGCGGTGCGCGGGCGAGCGAAGTTTTGTCCGCAGTGCGGGAGCGATATGGGCGAAGCGCCGACGCTCAATCGCGAGATGACGCCGTCGCGTCGTGAGCATTCGCGCGTGTCCGAGTTTGGAGTTGATGCCCACGACGATTCGCCGCCCCAACGGCGCGACGGCGAAGTGTTGGAGGCCGTGCCGGAGGAGAACGACGAAACTGGAGAAGTGTATGTCGCCGACGCGGCGGGCGGACGCTTTGTGATGATCGCGGGGCTGCTCTGCGTTTTGTCGCTCGTTATCCTAATCCTCAGTTACACCTTACGTTAATCTTCCTAAAAAACCTCCTTATGGATTATTCACAAGCGGAAATCCTCCAGACCGTGCGGATGACGGAGATCGAACACCTTGATGTCCGCACCGTCACTCTTGGTTTGTCGCTACGCGATTGCGCGAGCGAGTCGATTGAGCGAACTGCCGAGCGCGTGCGGGCGAAGATCGAGCGGACGGCCGAGAGATTGGTTCCCACCGTGGATGAGATCGGCGACGAGATCGGCATCCGCATCGCGAATAAGCGCATTTCGATCACGCCCGCCGCCCTGATCGCCGGCGGCGCGGAGAGCATCGACGACTGTGTGAAGCTGGCGCACGCAATTGACGAGGCGGCGGCGCGCGTCGGCGTCGATTTTATCGGCGGCTATTCCGCGCTCGTGCAAAAAGGTTGGACCCGAACCGAAGGCGTCTTCCTCGACTCGATCCCGGAAGCGTTGGCGACAACGCGCCGTCTCTGTTCTTCAGTCAACGTCGCGACGACGCGCGCCGGCATCAACATGAATGCCGTCCGCCGCGTCGGGCAACTTATCAAGCAAGCTGCCGAACTGACCGGCGAGCAAGGCGGTTTAGCCTGCGCCAAGTTTGTCTGCTTCGCCAACGCGGTGGAGGACAACCCGTTCATGGCGGGCGCCTTCCATGGCACGGGCGAGCCGGAGGCGGTGATCAACGTCGGCGTCTCCGGCCCCGGTGTCGTCAACTACGCCGTCCGCCAAGCTCCCGCCGACATGCCGCTCGACGAGGTAGCCGAACTGATCAAACAACTCTCCTTCAAACTCTCGCGCGCCGGCGAATTGATCGGCCGCGAGGCCGCGCGCCGTCTAGGTTTGCGCTTCGGCATCATCGATCTCTCGCTCGCGCCGACGCCCGTGCTTGGCGACTCGGTTGGCGAAATCATCGAGGCGTTCGGCTTCGAGCGCGCCGGCGCTCCCGGCACGACGGCCGCGCTCGCCTTGTTGACCGACGCCGTGAAGAAAGGCGGCGCGATGGCTTCGAGCGCGGTCGGCGGAATGAGCGGCGCGTTTATCCCCGTCTCCGAAGACGCAGCGATGATCGCGGCGGTGCAGGCCGGCGCGCTGACTCTGGAAAAGCTCGAAGCGTGGACCAGCGTCTGCTCCGTCGGCCTCGACATGATCGCCGTCCCCGGCTCGACGACCGCCGAGACCATCGCCGCGATCATCGCTGACGAAATGGCAATCGGCGTGATGAACAACAAAACCACCGCCGTCCGCATCATCCCCGCGCCGGGGCGAGAGGTCGGCGACACCGTCGAGTTCGGCGGCCTGCTCGGCACCGCGCCCATCATGCCCGTCAATCAATTCTCCGCCGCCGGCTTCATCCGTCGCGGTGGGCGCATTCCCGCGCCGATTCATTCATTACGCAATTGAAGGGTCAAGCAAGAACCTCTTTCCGAGATGTCATACGCCCGCGCAATCACGAACGGCCAGATCAATAAACTGCACGTCGAAGACGGTGCGGCGCATA
>JACCRA010000518.1 GCA_013813825.1 Pyrinomonadaceae bacterium
CGCCACCCGACGGGGCGCTTTTTTCGGCGAAGACTCCGAACGTTCCGCCGGCAGCCGTGAACTCTATGGCTTCATCGAAACGTCGCCGAACAAACAGTTCTTTGGCCTGTTCGTCATTGGCTCCACACAAGGGCAACTCGACTTCGACTTCGGAGCCGGCCCGCGCTTCCCGCGAGTCTCGCCCGCCGCGCTCCTCAACAGTGATAACCCACTTGACCCCGGCCCCGGGCGTCTGCTTTTCATCGAATCATCTTTCCGCTACCAGCCGACGAACCTCCTCCGCCTGCAACTCGACTACAATAAACAACGGCTCGTGCGCGACGACACCAAACTCACGGCCTTCGACGACAACATCTACAGCTTGCGCGGCACTTATCAATTCACACGCAATTCGTTCGCCCGCCTGCGCCTCGACTACTCGACGCTGACGACGCTCATCCGCCCGCAACTACTTTTCGGCTACACCCCGAATCCCGGCACTGCCCTCTTCGTCGGCTACAACGACGACCTCAGCCGCAGCGGCTTCAACCCCTTCACCGGCGGCTTCGAGCCGGGCTTCAGAAGAAACGGACGCACCTTCTTCGTCAAAGCCTCGTACCTGATTCGCAAAGAGTTTTAGCTGCGCCGAAATGAAGCACCGAACGCTTCTCCCCCAAGGCCAAGTTGCGGAGGCGTGCCGCCCGACGAAGACAATCGAGACGCTAATGAATAGTGCTGAGAGTTTGGTAGCGCGGGTGTGGAACGACGATAAGGAAAACGAACGGGCGCACCTGCTTCATGCTGATGCTGGAATTGACGCAGTGCGAAACCGGCAAGCGCCGGACAATGGTTTAGCACGCGAGATTCGATGAGGGTTGCTATATCGCGTTTGCGTATAACATCTTGTTCGACGCGCCGCTAACCATGCACAACTATCGTGGTTCGATTCAACTCCACAAATTCAGCACCTGCATCGAACGCTTCTTTCAACTTCGCGATATTCGCCTGAAACAACTTTTCAAGTTCCGCGTTGCGAATGTTCCCGGTTGAAATCAACAGTAACTTCCAAGGCTGTCGGTGCAGCACAAATGAATCTACAAAATCTGCGTCTTTGGTCACTACGATTCGTTGCTCGTTGATGGAAACTTCGTTGATTATTACGTCCGGTGTCCGATTGCCGAGCGGCAAATCTATGGTGTGAACCGCGTCGAAACCTGCTTCGCCTAACCAAACCGTCAACCGTCGCGGAAGTTGCGCGTCAACCAGAAGTTTCATACCTCCGCCAACTCGATTCGCTTGATTCGACTCAATCGTGTGGCGAAGGCTAACGCCGCGAAAATGTCTTCGCGCTCAAGGTCATCGTAATCGGCTAGAATCTCGTCCGATGTCATTCCAGAACTGAGCAGTTCGAGAATCATCTCCACCGGATAACGTAAGCCGCGCACGGTCGGTTTGCCGTGACAAATATCAAGCTTGATCGTGATACGTTCAGTCAAGTTCATCGCTTCACCTCCGCGACGCAAATCATAGCACACTGAATCGGCGCATCGATCAGGCCACAAACAAACGGGCACACCCTTTTCATCAAAGCCTCGTACCTGAATTGCAATGAGTTCTAGCTGCGCCGAAACTGAAGAAGTGACGGATACTGCGGGTACTTTTGCATCAATTGTTCCCAGCTTTCCACCGCTTTTTAAGGAACGCTGGCTGACGTGCGAAAACGATGATGAGCGAAAGCGCGAGCAGCAGGAAATTAAAGGGCAACCGGCGCGATTCGTTGTGCGTGGCGTGTGTCAATATCGCGCCGAGCATGACGACGGCGAAAACACTCGCGCCATAACCGGCCAATCGCGGTACAAGTAGAAGCGCGAACGAAACGAGTTCGGCGACTCCGACCGCGAAGCGAAACCAACCGGGATAGCCCCATCGTTGGAAGTCTCGCATCCAAAACTGCACACCCGGCACGCCCGGCATCTTCATCAAACCTGACCGCAGGCAGACGAGCGCGAGAAACAGCGTGATTATCCAAAACACGATCTCTCTCGCAACTTGTCTCTTTGTCATAATCGTTTCTTTCACTTCCGCTGGCGGAAGAGGTCAACAAATCTTTTTCGCCAGCCCCATTTCGCGTCCGCCTTCATAGTAGATGAGGTGAGTCACTTGCCCTCGTTGATCTCTGACGAATTCGCCCTTGCCGTCAAACTCTGTGGCGTGCAGTTCGCAGTCAGACTCATCTTTCGCAAACAATTGGTTTCTTTGCCCCGCCGCTTCGCTGATCAACCAACCGTCCTCTCTCTTGATGGTGATGACCAGTTCAGGGCGCAACTCAAACTTGTATTGTCCGATGTATTCGTCATAGATTCCGGCTTTAACTTTCTCCGCGAAGCTCTCATTACGTGAAGGACGATATGCAATAAAATTGTCTTTGAATTCGTTCATCATCTTGTGCCTCAGCCGAACTCTTGCCGAGTAGAGGCGCTTGGCGACCGTCGTTAATGGTATTTCCAAAAACTGGCTGATGTCGCTTTGCGAATGTTCTGTGAGATAGAAGAGGGCGACGATTACTCGTTCGTTCTCCGGCAATTTTTCGATTGCCGCGAACACCGCCTTTTTTAGCTCGTCTCTTTCAATCGCCGTCTGCGGATTATCAAGAATTGAAGGAATGTTCACACCTTCTTCAAGCGACATGGCTCGCAGACGCTTCCCGCGCGTCAGACGATTGCATTCAGTTAGCACGATGCGTCTCAACCATCCGGGAAATGCTTCCGGCTGGCGAAGTTGGGGGAGCTTTTGCCAAGCGGAAATGAAGGCCTCTTGCGCGGCATCTTCGGCGAGGTGAAAGTCGCCTAACACGGCGCAAGCACAAGCGTAAGCCATGTCTTGGAATGACCGGACAAGTTCGCCGAAAGCCTCGTGCTTCTCGGCGAGCGTGGCATGAGAATCTGTTGCTTTGATTACTAAAGCGCGCGCTTCATTCACACTATTCAGTTCGCCTCCAGCACCCTCTATTACTTAAGAGCCAAATTCCGCACACAACTATACCGATAAAGTTTTGGCTAGAAATATATTATTGGTAGAAGAATTAGGAAGCTGGCGAACATTTACTTAAACTGAAACTTTCCGGCTCGTCTCGTCACTTACTCTCGACGAAAAAACAATGAAGCACCGGGCGCTGCACATTCAAGACGAACTCGCGGAAGCGCGCCGCCCGACGGCGACAATCGGGACGCTGATGAACAGTGCTGAGAGTTTAGCGGCGCGCGTGCGCGCTGGCGACGAAGCGGCGTTTCAGATGATCTTCGACCGCTACGCCCGCCCGCTGATCAGCTTCATCTACGATCAAGTCGGCGAGCGCCCGCTCGCCGAAGAGTTGACGCAGGAAACCTTCGTGCGCGCTTACAAGGGCATCGGCAAGTTGCGCGATGATAGTAGCCTCTCGACGTGGCTCTTTGGCATCGCCAAAAATGTCGCCCGCGAATCCCTCCGCGCCAGACGACGCGGCGGCCAGCAAGTCGGATTCGACAATCCGGCAGTCAGACTCATCAGCGATAAGGGAGTTCCGCCGGACAATCAATTGTTGCAGGAAGAGTTGAATACTCGTATCCGCGACGCGCTCGCACGCTTGGACGAAGACAAGCGGCTCGTGTTCACGCTCAAGGTGCTGCACGAGCGCAGTTATGAAGAGATCGCAAAAATCACCGGCTTCTCGATTCCGAAAATCAAAATTGACCTGCATCGCGCGCGCGTTGAGATGCGCCGCTTGGTTCAGCCGTACTTGGAGGTGAGCCAATGAAATGTGAAGAGTGCCTTCAGGACATCGAAGAGTATTTTGACGGCGAG
>JACCRA010000526.1 GCA_013813825.1 Pyrinomonadaceae bacterium
TGCCAGCAATTTCGCGCAACTTGCGCTACGAGGGGTGACGCCGAGAAAGTACCGCAAAAATGAAGAAGCTAATGATGCCAATGATTTACAGCTTCCAAAGGCTGCTTGAATTGGTAAAACACGAGTACCAGATATTGACAATAATCCAAGCGCGTGGGTCGTGTGCTAAGAGCCATGCGCTAATTATCAGGATTTTTACCCTTTTGCGTAAGTCCTATTAACAATAGATGCCGCTCCAAACGCTCAATGTGATTCCATTGAAAGTTGTGAAGCGGTTTTCAGAGACCCTGCGTTGGTACAACTTGGTTATCCCAAAGGCTACACAGGTTGTGAGAAATTTGTTGAAGACTTGAGAAACAATGAAAAGACCGACTGGGCTTACGTGGCCTTTATCACCAAATATCGGCTTAATTATTTTGCCTATGCATTTGGTGTACATATCTGTATGGAATTTTCAAATGACGGGTGGGGACCTAATCAAATAAACCAAGTTTTTGCACATGAAACGTGCCATATTTTCGGGGCTGGAGATGAATATGGAAGCTGCGTTTGCTCAAATATGGGCGTTAATGACGTACCGAATAATAATTGTGTGAAATGTCAGGATCGTTTATTTGCTCATGTCCCGTGTTTGATGGGGGATAATGTTTTAAATATCTGTCCCTGGACGATGGGGCAGATTGGATGGATTAATCCCAGGGCCAACTCCTCCCCTGTTTACGTGGAATTTTTTTCACAGCGACATTGCTTGTATGTGGATAAAAATAAAAACATCTCGGACATTTTGTATGCTAACGAAAAATGGCAGTATCAGAACTTGAATAAAGAGAAACCCGAAGCGCCTAAGGCGCACGGGGATCCGTTTAGTCTGGTATATTACGAACAACTCCACACTTTGTATCGGGATGTACATGACACCATCTCGGACATTTTATATAACCCCAACGGGAAATACTGGCCGTGAATTCAACTTAGAAGTGCAACACGTTGTTTGAAAAAGACCTCATGCGGCGTACGATAGCCAAGCGTCTTACGCGGACGGTGATTCAACCGCTCGCGGACCTGCGCCACTTCCGCAGCGGTGATCGTCGTAAAATCATGCCGCTTTGGGAAGTATTGCCGCACCAGCCCATTCGTGTTCTCGTTGAGGCCCCGCTCCCAACTGGCATACGGGTGCGCGAAGTAGAACCGGGCATCGAGACCAATGGCAATCTGCTGATGCCCGGCGAACTCTCGGCCGTTGTCCGACGTGATGGTCTGCACCCGTTCGGCCAAGGGACTAAGGAGCGCGAGGCTCGCCTCTGTAATGGCCTCCGCCGTCTTGCCAGCGACTGCCTGCAAGAGCGTCAGTTTCGACTTGCGCTCGACCAGACTGAGGACGGCTCCGCGCTGCCCGTGCCCGATGATGAGGTCAGCTTCCCAATCGCCCACACGGCCTTTGCTGTCCACAATGGCCGGGCGCTCGTCAATGCTGATGCGGTTGGGCAGTTGCCCCCGCCGGTCATAACTGCGGTAGCGTTTGCGCCGCTGTTTGCGGCAGCGCAAAGACCGATGCAACGTGCCACCTTGCCGCTTGTCCGCGTAGATGTGCTGGTCGATGTGTTCGTGGCTGACGGTGGACTGCCGCTCCAGCTTGAGGCGTCCGGTGATCTGTTCGGGACTCCATTCTTGCCGCAGTAGTGACTCCACTCTAGCCCACGTCTCCGGCTCGATGCGCGGCTGGTGGGCCGCCAATTTGCGGGCCTGCGCCAACTCGTCGGCCTGCTTGGGACGGTAGCCACGCCCCCCCCGATTGCGGCGCACCTCGCGCGCGATGGTGCTTTTGTGGCAGCCGATGATCACGGCGATGCGAGTCTGGTTTTGTCCGGCTTTCATCAAGGCGTAAATCTGGTCTCTTTGTTCGCGGGTAAGCTGCGCGTACCTCATCCATGCTTCCTTTGACTTGGCGGTTAGAGCAGCACGGATGCTACCGCAGCTTGCCCTTCAAGCGCCAAGCTCAAAGTTGCACTTCTAAGTTGAATTCACGTGTTTCATTTCCCCTGTGGAATTTAAATTTTCGGAAGCCGTCCACAGCGGGAGCTAACCAGCGCGCCATCGACTTGAACATGAAAGCGCCGCTTAATTGCGCGTCCCGTTCAGCAACCTGTTAGGTTACGCACCGCCGCGATGACATCAAGCTCCTGTGGGTCATGCGAGACGCAACTGCGCCAGCGATGCACAGGCCAAGCCTCCGCTGATATCCGGTATGATTACCAACTCCAGCACCGCTACACCATTGAGGTCCACAACGTAGTCTTCGACCTCGGAAGTCACATCCGGTGGGCTGAAGTTATACTGCTGGCGCACAATCTCTCGGTAAGGCTGCTCGCCGCCAGGTGACCAGTTCAGCACGAACTCCTGTGTACGCCCTCTCCCGAACTGCTCGTCAAACAGTAGGCGGATACGCTTGATTCTCTGTGGCACGTCAAACAGTAGTCGGATCGTCTGCTCACCGGATTCTGCTGACCGCCAGCCCAATCCGGTACCTGACATCAGTGCTGACTCGATAGGGTGTAAAGCCTCCTCGGATGTGACCTCTACCTGTGCAAGTTGTTCCAGATCCAACCAATCAGGCTCGAGGGGTGAAGGCTCTGGTGAGCCTTGAGTGACTATCTGTTTACGCATCAGCGTACCTCCTGCCAACATTTAACTTACGTGAGACAGAAATCTAATGCGGGATTATACAGTAATCCACCGGGATGGTTTTTTTTACATCCGCATCCCTGCGGGTGCAACTATTTAGGTCTCCGAAGAGGGTTAACCTGAGTCTTCAGCGACCTGCTGAAAGGTCAGCGGTTTGCCCGCCAACACACGTTTCAGTGTGTTAAGGAGTGAGTGTTGTTGCTTGCGAGCGGTAGATAAAAAGCTCCGCACCCGGCAGCAGCCACGCGCCCGGTCAGTCGTCCTGAAGCAGCCAGAGATCCTCTGCTGTAACTTCGCCATTCGCAAGTCTCTTTCCGAACCATTGTTGTCGAACGGTACCAAGCAGTCGGTCATGAAGGGCAGGACCTCATCCCGGCGGTGCTGCAACCGGGTAATGAGAGGGCTGGGCGTAGGGTGCTGGGGGTGTTCTTTCTCGGCATCGCGACTGCACTACCAGTTGGCTGTGGCGGCGGGTTGAGCTTGGCCGCTTGCTTAAGGAGGTGCTCGTAGCGCCGCAGCCAAGTCTGTTGTTGATCGTGACTCAACTGGGGGGGCGGGGGGCTTGCCGCGCCGTCCTTGATCTTCAGGAGGAGTTGAGAGAGTGGGGTGGTCCAGATTTTCTGCTCAAGGCTGACCTCTTCGATGAAGAGGAGGTCGCGGAGCAAGTGCGCGTTACAGCGGCTGTGGCGACACTGCTCAGATCCACTTGTAATACCAACTTGCGTAACAAAATAAGGTTGGGTTTTCTGATTACCGCGGCACGTTCAGCCCTTTACAGACTTTCTTAACCTTAGGTTTGAGCGCAACTTGATATAAGAAGGTAAGCCAACGCGCACGAGCGTCGGCGCGGACGCCGGCGGGGAACTGCCCTTTGGCTTGGTGCCACACGCCGGGCAAGGGCGTGTCTCGGTGCAGTGTGCGATGACAGCGAGGCGCGTGGGCGGGAGGTCAAAGACCTGCCGGCGTTCGGCGGCGACCATCTCACTCCTGAAGCTGGGCTGGCTTGGCACTACATCACGTACGACGCCTCGTCGGGGTATGCCCGGGCTGAGAGAGAGACGCCGCGGAGGAAGGTCGGGGCCTGTGGGTGTCTCCGAATCCCGTGCCGCCATGGAGGTAAGCGTTCAGTTGGTTTGTGCTACGAAGTGTCAGGACGCAAGCAAATGGAAGCGTCGTTAGGAGTCAGCGAAGCACCCGCGGCGGTGAGATAGTCGAGCACGTCGCGACCTTGGTGGCGCAAACTCGTCACCACCGTCAGGATGCGTTCGACACAGCGGCTGCCAGCTTCGCTTTGGGTGCCAAAAGATGTGCGTCGCCACCACCCGCCGCGCCTGAGAGCGCGTGCGGCGGCGTTGTTCGTTGGCGCGACGCCTTCCACACGCACGCACGTCGACAACGATTTCTCGACCTTCAACATGTTCTGACACGTGCGGCGCGTCTTGGCTGGCGCCACCCTGCTTCCGGCGGCAAGCAGTTCTTTGCTGGGCAGCCGGAGCGGCTCCATCGCTACTTGGAACTGCGCCCGGCGCAAGGTCTGAGCACGGACCCGATGCCACCGCGTAAAGAGGTTTTGGCTGTGCTCAAGCAGTGCGTGCCCGGTCGTGGCTGACTCACCGCCGCGCTCAACCATCGCTTGAAAGTCGCGTGCCAGATGCGCCCAACAGATTTGCCGAC